>JAIYBI010000175.1 GCA_027488595.1 Opitutaceae bacterium
CAGCGCGCCCGCCTGGTCAATGCCCTCCTGGTTGACCTCTACAGCGGCCAGCAGGCTCTTCACCAAAAACTCCTCCCACCCGAGGCCGTGCTCAGCGATCCCTACTATCGCCGCCCCTGCCTCGGCCTGGAACCCGGCCGCCATAACCCCGCCACTCTCCTCCGTTTCGATCTCGTTCGAACCGGCGCCGGTTGGGTCTGCAATCAAACCCGCGCCAACACCCCCATCGGCCTCAGTTACGCCGTCCAAAACCGCCGCTTCATGACGCAGGAGGCCGGCGACCTCTACCGCGCCATCCCGGATTACCAGAGTGTCATCAACTTTCCCCTCCAGCTCCTCGAAGCGCTGCGCGCCCTCGCCCCGCGTGATCGCGGCGCTCCCGCCATCGTCGTGCTCACCGCCGGCCCGCACGACGCCTTCTACTCCGAACACAGCTTCCTCGCCCGCAAGATGGGTCTGCCCCTCGCCCGCGGCGACGACCTGCTCGTCCTCGATAACACCGTCTATTTCAAAACCATCGCCGGTCTCGAGCGCGTGGACGTCATCTACCGCCGCCTGAACGACGCCTACATTGACCCCGTCGTCTTCGCCACCGACCGCGAGACCGCCGGCATCCCGGGCCTCCTCCAATGCATTCGCTCCGGTCGCGTCGTGCTCGCCAACAGCATCGGCACCGGCCTCGCCGAGAGCCGCGTCATTGACGCCGCCTTGCCCCGCCTGGCCAAGTTTTACCTCAACGAAAAACTCCTCCTTCCCTCGCCCGCCACCTACCCCTGCGGCGACCCCGACCAGCTCGAGCAGATCCTCGATCAACACGACCGCCTCACCATCCTGCCCGCGCACGAGGCGCCTGACGTTTACACCCACAAGGCCGCCAGCACCCGCCAGACGCTGCTCACGTCGCGCGGTCTAGCCCCCGTAGTCCGGCACAACCCGCACGCCTACGTCGCCCAGGACCTCCCCAAAGCCCTCGACCTCGAGGGTCGCCACGGGCGCGCCCCCTTCTGCCTAAGCGCCTTCGTCCTCACCGACGGCCGCCGCCAGGAAGTTTTCCCCGGCGGCCTGCTGCGTCTCGGCTACGCCCACGCGCCCATCGAGCGCGTCGGCCGAAGCGCCGATACCCTCGTCCTGCTCGGCCGAACCAACTCCGGCGCCATCGCCGATTTCGAGCACGGCGAAGCCACTGAGAACATCCGCATAAACCGCCTTGGCTCCCGCGCCGCCGAGAAACTTTTCTGGCTCGGCCGCTACCTCGAACGCGCCGAGGCCACCGCACGGATGCTCGCCATCCTCGACGACGTCGCCCTCGAAGAAATCCCCGCCCGCGACCGCCGCCTCTGGCTCCCGGTCTGGCGAGGCCTGCTCGAGGCCACCGGCCACGAGGCCGGTCGGGTGGACGCCCGCGCCCGCCCGCACGACACCCTTGGCACCGACCTCGCCTGGCGCATGACGCTCGATGCCGCCAACCACGGCTCCGTCTCCTCCGCCATCGGCTCGGCACTCTACAACGCCGGCCAACTCCGCGACTACGTCAGCCCCGAGGCCTGGCGCGTATTGACCCGCTTGCACGACCGCCTCGAAACCCTCCGGGGCCGCCACGTTCCGCCCGAGAAAGCCGCCGCCACCAAGGCCCGTCTCGCCCTCGCCGCCGAGACTACTGCCGCCGTGCTCGAACAGGTGCCGTCCTTCCACGCCACCGCCGACCACACCATGCTGCACGACGCCGCCTGGCACTTCCTACGTCTCGGCGTCCTGCTCGAGCGCGCCATCATGACCTGCAGCGCCCTCCGCCACGTGCTCGGCGCGCATGACAATCCCGCCGCCGCCGGCGCCGGCAACCACTTCCGCAACAACCCCGAGCTCTCCGCCCTCCTGCGTATGTTGGGGTCGCAGGACGCCTACCGCCGCCTCTACCAGACCCGCAGCCAGCCCCGCTACGTGGCCGAGTTTTTCCTCCAGCAAGCGGACGCGCCCCACAGCCTCTTCCACCTCGTGCACGAGATGAAGCGCAGCCTCATCGCCATCCGCCACGAGAACGATCCTGCCGCAGCACCCGGAGCGGCCGAAATCGCCGCCCAAGAGCTGGGCCTCTGGCTGCTGGCCCTAAAACCCTCGCGCCACTTCGCCGGGGAGCCAGGCCTGGCCCCGCTGAGCGAGCGCCTGAGCGAGCTCCTTGAGCGGCTTTACGGCCTGTATCCGATTTTCAACGACCACTATTTCAGCCACCAGGCGCGCCTCGCCCCCATCGCCGGCCAGGAAGAGCTGCCGCTGGGCTGACCGCATCCGCCGCAACTCGGAGGCGAGATTCGCTCAGGGGAACAATCCACGCGCCGCCTTGGCCTCCGCCACGCGGCCGATGCCGAGCGTGAGCGCGGCGAGGCGGCGGGTGCAGCGAATCTTCCGTCGCTGCTTCTCCACCGATTCGCGGGTGCGGTCGAGAATCACGGCCAGCTTCGCGAGCACTTCATCGCGCGTCCAAAACAGGCTTTGCAGATCCTGCACCCACTCGAAATAAGAGACGACCACGCCGCCGGTGTTGCACAGGATGTCGGGAATGATCTCCACATCGCCGCGCGCCTCCAGGATGAGGTCGGCCTCGTTGGTGGTGGGGCCGTTGGCGGCCTCTGCCAGCACGCGGCATCGCAGTTTCGAGGCGTTGGCCGGGGTGATCACGCGCTCCAGCGCGGCGGGCACCAGCACGGTGCAGGGCAACTCGAGCAACTCTTCGTTGGTGACGGCGTCGCCGCCATTCCAGCCAGCCAGGCTGCGCTTCGCCGACACATGGGCGAGCGCGGCGTCGAGATCGAGACCGCGCGGGTTGTGGAAACCGCCCGACACATCGCTGATCGCGACGATGCGCATGCCGTATTCACGGAACGCGAGCGCCGCCTCCGCGCCGACGTTGCCAAAACCTTGGATCACCACGGTGGATTCGCGCGGATCAATACCCATCGCCTCCAACTGCCGCCGCACGAGATGGGCCACGCCGCGTCCGGTCGCCTCGCGCCGGCCTTCGGAGCCGCCCACGGCGATGGGTTTGCCGGTGACGACCGCTGGCACGGAGTTGCCCACCTGGATCGAGTAGGTGTCCATCATCCAGGCCATGACCTGCTCGTTGGTCCCCATGTCGGGCGCCGGCACGTCAATGTTGGGACCGACAAAGGGAATCATCTCCTGCATGTAGCGGCGCGAGAGACCTTCCAGTTCCCGGCGGGAAAGCTTGCCGGGGTCAACCGCGACACCGCCCTTGGCGCCGCCGTAGGGCAGACCGGCGAGGGCGCATTTCCAACTCATCCACATGGCGAGCGCGGCGACCTCGCCGATGTTTACGCTCGGGTGAAAGCGGATACCGCCCTTGGTCGGCCCGAGGGAAAGGTGATGTTGCACGCGATAGCCTTCGTAAACGCGCACGGTGCCGTCGTCGTGCTTCACCGGCACGGTCACAGTGAGGCAACGCTTGGGGAGTTTGGTGCGCTCGCGCAAATCGGCGGGGAGCGCGATGAGGTCGGCCGCGAGGTCAAACTGGCGGCAGGCCATGCGAAAAACATCAGAATCGTAGAGGGTGGAACCTGGCTGGGCGGGGATATTCATGCGGCTCAACCTTAGCTCAGGTCCAATTTGCCCGCAACCCACCTAGGTGGCGTCCGGCACCCACCCGGGATGGCGTAAGTCTGCCCCTTGCAAGGAGTCAAAGCACAGTTTCAGCCTAGTGCCCCCAAGCGAAACCAGCGCGATTTGCACCTTTGGATTGAGGGCGGAAGTGCCTAAACGGCACCCCCGCCTTACTTGCCGATACCGAAGGCGCGGAAGCCGATCTCGCGCAGTTTGGCGAGGTTCGTGATGTTGCGGCCGTCGAAGATGAAGGCCGGTTTCTGCATGCCCGCGTAAATCTTGGCGTAATCGAGGGTCTTGAATTCATCCCACTCGGTCACGATCGCGATGGCGTGCGCGCCGGCGCAGGCCTCGGCCGCGCTCGCGGCGACGGTCAGGCGGGGATTGGGCGTGGCACCCTTGGCGGTCACGTCGTGAATGATCTCGGCCGCCGGCACCTTGGGGTCGTAAACCACCACGTTGGCGTGCTCCACGAGGAGGTCGCGCACGACGTCAATAGCCGCGGACTCGCGGGTGTCGTTGGTGTCTTTCTTGAATGCGAAACCGAGCACCGCGATGCGTTTATCAGCGACGGTGTTGAAGAGCGTTTTGACGATGTTGCCGGCGAAGCGGTGTTTCTGCCAGTCGTTCATCTTCACCACGCTCTCCCAATACTGCGCAACCTCGGGCAGGCCGAAGTGCTCGCAGAGGTAGGAGAGATTGAGCACGTCCTTCTGGAAACAGGAGCCGCCGAAGCCGACCGAGGCCTTGAGGAACTTCGCACCGATGCGTGAATCCTTGCCGATGGCGTTGGCCACCTCGTCCACGTCGGCGCCGGTGGCTTCGCAGAGCGCGGAGATGGCGTTGATCGAGGAGATGCGCTGCGCGAGGAAGGCATTCGCGACCAGCTTCGAGAGCTCGGACGACCAGAGATTGGTCGTGATAATGCGCTCGGGCGCGACCCAGCGGGCGTAGACCGACACGAGTGTCGCAATGGCCGCCTCGCCCTCGGGGGTGCGCTCGCCGCCGATCAGCACGCGGTCGGGATTCATCAGGTCGGCGACGGCGGTGCCCTCGGCGAGAAACTCGGGGTTCGAAAGCACCTGGCACTTCACGGCCTTGCCGTTGGCGGCGAGGATTTCCTGAATGGTCGTCGCGGTGCGCACCGGGATGGTGGATTTCTCAACGATGATCTTCGGCGTGGTCGCCACCTCGGCGATAGTGCGCGCCACGGACTCGATGTAGCGCAGATCCGCCGCGCGGCCCGCGCCGACGCCGTAGGTCTTGGTCGGGGTGTTGACCGATACGAACACGATGTCGGCCGCAGCGATGGCACCTTTCACATCGGTCGAGAAAAACAGGTTACGCCCGCGCGCGCTGCGCACGACGTCGTCCAAGCCCGGCTCATAGATTGGCAGCGTGTCGGAGTTCCAGGCCGCGATGCGCGCGGCATTCAAGTCCACCACAGTGACGGTGATGTCGGGCGCTTTATGCGCGATCATCGCCATCGTCGGACCACCTACGTAACCAGCACCAATG
>JAIYBI010000251.1 GCA_027488595.1 Opitutaceae bacterium
CACGTCGTGGGCCTGCATCCGATACGGATCGGGCTGGACCTCGATCTGTTTCACGCCGCCACCCATGTTGAGGATCTCGGCGATGCCGGAGATGCTTTGCAGGCGACGCTTGATCGTCCAATCCGCGAGGGTCCTCACATCGCTCGGCGGCAAGTAACCAGGCTGGCCCTCCTGCACGGTGGAGCGAACGCCGACGAGCAGAATCTCGCCCATGAGCGACGCGACCGGCGTCATGAACGGCTGCACGCCTGCGGGCAGTTGTTCGCGGGCGGTTTGGAGCCGCTCCTGCACCAGCATACGCGCTTTGTAGATGTCGGTATCCCAGCCGAACTCTGCGTAAACGAGGGACAGCGCGACATCGGAATTCGAGCGCAGACGGGTCAGCCCGGCGACGCCCATCAAGGCGCTTTCGAGCAGCTGCGTGACGCGCGTCTCGACCTCTTCGGGGGCGAGGCCGGGCGCCTCGGTGAGGATGATGACGGTGGGCTTGGTGAGGTCGGGCAGAACCTCGACGGGCAGGCCAGATCCCGAGCGCAGGCCAAGCGCGAGAACGACCAAGGAGAGGGCGAGGACAATGGTCCGATGGGCGAGCGACCACTGGATGAGACGGTTAAGCATGGGCGGCGGGTTTCTTGGCGAAGAGCGCGATCAGGAAGGCCACGAAAAAGACGCCGGTGAGGATCTTCCACTTCAGGTCATGGTGTTCGTCGGCGTGGTCGTGGCCGTGATCATGGCCGTGCGCGGTCGAAGTCGCAGCGCCAGGTTTCGCGGCGGCGGTGATTTCGGAGCCGTCCGCGTTGTGTTCGTGGCCGTGGGCGGCATCCAGCGCCTCCTTGAGTGAAAGCGTGCCGCCGCCGGCGAAGGCGAGCGAGTAGGCGCCCTGGGTGACGACCTCGTCGGCGGGCAGAAGGCCGCTGATGATTTCGACGAAGCGGTCATTGCTCAGGCCGGTGACGACGGCGGTTTTCACGAACGCGTTCGGGAGCTCAAAATCCTTCACATAAACATAGCGGTTGCTGGGCGTGCCCTGTAGCGCGCTGCGCGGCACGCTGGTGACTTCGGAGCGCTTTGAGATCACGATGGAAAACTCGGCGCGCATGCCGGGTCGGAGCGTGAGCGCGGGATTGGCGACGCGAAAGGCGGCCTCGATCGTGCCGCTCTCCGGGTCGGCGAACACGCCGAGGTGTTCGAGCTCGGCCGGGAAAACATCGCCCGAGACCGCGGCGACGGCGATGTGCGCGCGCTGGCCGCGTTGGAGACGACCGGCAAGCTGCTCGGGCACGCGGGCGATGGCGTAGACCTTCGCAAGGTCAACGATCTCGGCGAGAGGTTTATCGGGATCCACCGGCTCGCCGGGCACCACGTTCACGGCGCTGATGAGACCGGAAATCGGGGCGGTCAACTCGACGCTCGGCGGCGGATTTCCGACCTGACGGCTCTCGACGACGACGGCGACGTCGCCCTTGTTCACGGCATGATCGTGTTTGATAAAAACGGACGTCGCGCGACCGGCGATGCGGCTGCTGACCACGGCGCGGTTCCCCGGATAAACCTCGATGCGTCCGAGGGCGAAAACGGTTTCCTCAAAATCGCCCGGTTCGACGACGACGGTCTGGATGCGGAGGTTTTTCACTCCGGCCTGGTCGAGGACGACGGTGTTGGCGCGGCGGGCGGCGGCGCCGGCATCGGACGCGGGGAGCGAGCTTGCGAGAAGGAAAGCCGCAAGCAGAAGCGCGGCGGTAAAGGCGGAGGGTTTCATTGGGACGAAAGGAATGCGGTGGTGAGCGGAAAAGATGGATCGGTGAGGGCGTCGAGGCGCACCAGCGCGGTGGCGAAGGCGGCTTCGGCGTCGAGGATTTCGCGGTTGAGTGAGTTCAGGGCGCGCCGGGCCTCGAGCACATCGAGGAGCGAGGCCTCACCCTGGGCGTGCGCGCGACGAACGATTGCGAGCGCCTCCTCGGTGGCGGGCAGTGCATCGGCACGCAGATCGCGGGCGACGGTATGAGCGAGTTGCAAGTCCTGCCAGGCGGAGGTGAAGGCGGCGCGCAACTCGGCGTCGAGGGCGCGGGCGGATTGTTCGGCGCCGGCGAGGGTTTCGCGGGCGGCGAGGATCGCGCCTTCGTTTTGATTGCGGAACGAGAGCGGCACGGAGACGCCGACAACGAGGGCGGCGTCTCCGGTGTCACGGAGCGAACGCAGGCCGCCTGCCACGGTCACATCTTGTGCGGATGAGGATCGCGCCAACTGCAATGCGGCGCGCCGAGCGCCGATGGTCGCCTGCTGGAGAGCATGCAGCGGATGGGCGGAAAGTTGAGCGAACAAGGTATTGCGGTCGGGTAGGGTGTCGGGGGCCTGCGGAAGGCTGGGCAGGGTCGGCGAGTCTTCCGGCGTGCCGCCCCACGAAGCGGCGAGGGAGGCGTGGGCCTTGACGCGGGCGGACGCGGCGCGGGTGTGGTCCGCACGAGTGGTGGAAAGCGCGGCGCGGGCGCGAGCGGATTCAACACTCGAGGCGGCGGCGCCCTGCACTTGGGCGGCGATGACATCGGCGGATTCACGGGCCAGCGCGAGCGAACGCTCGGCGTTTTCGGCGCGTGAGTTGGCGGCGAGAACGGCAATGTAAGCGGCGGCGGCGGCGGCGCGCACCTCGGCGCGGCGAACTACGAACGCTTGCTCCGCGACTTCAAGTTCGCTGCGAGCCACGCCGGTGCGCTTATCGCTTTTGCCACCGCGTTCGAGAACCTGGCTGATCTGGACGGTGGTCTCGACGCCGTCGAAGCCCCGAAACGCGCCTGAGCCGGCGAAGTTTTCCAAGGAGAGATCGAGGGTGGGATTCGGGCGCACACCGGCTTGGGTGATCAACGCCTCAGCGGAACGGGTCGCAGAGGTCGGTGCGAGCAAGGCCGGACTTCCCGCATCGGCGCGGCGCAGTGCCTCGCTGAGGGTCAGTTCGGGCGCGCTTTCTGCCGCGCAAAGCGATGCAAAAGTGAGAAGGTAAACGCAGCCCAACAGGGACGCGAGAGAGGGTGATTTTGAGACGAAAGACATGGTGAAACGACGAACGTGAACACAGGCACACTGGTTGATCGAAGGCCGGCCGCGCGCAGGCGGCAGACCCGAAATAATCAGACCGAAAACCGACCGCGCAGGGTCGGATTAAACCAGACGGTTGGGAGCACGCGCCGGCGCGGAGGCACGGCGGTCAAACGACCAGCTTCTCAGCTTGGCCAGAAGCTCCGGAAATTCGGCGGCACTCGTCGGCACCGAGGGTTCAAGCTTCGGGACCGATACGAACAGACTGAAGACGTCGAAACCCAAGGATTGGCTCGTCTGGGGCGCGGTTAACACCAGGCGAAGGTCTGCGGTGCGCGAGAAGGAATCGCCTTCGATGACCGAGCATGCGTCCCGTGTGCCATGTTCCCCGCAGGCCAATGGACAGTGTTCCCCGTCGCTGATACCGGCGACGTCCAAGGCCTCGAAATCACAGTGATTCGTTGCCGGCAGCCAGATGGCCAGAAGCAGGAACAGCGTGATTTTGAAGAGGGCCTTCACTGGCGATGAACCGTTGCCGAGCGCCAGAGGGCAATGCGAGCATTTTGTGGCGGCCCGCATCGGCTCGGCCGGTGTAGAGCAAAAGAATGACCGCCCGCTTTGCTCGGACTGCCTTGGATCGATTACCGTCTAGCCGTCGTCCTAGATCGAGACGCTCTTCAGGGAGGCGAGGGTCCACTCGGGTTGGGCGCATTCGCGGGCAACCTCGTTGAAGGCTTCGACTTCGGCCTGGCTGAAGAGGAGGCCGCCGGCTGCCGCCGTGTGCTTGGCCCAACCTGCTTCGAGCTGGCCGGGGAGCATGGACTTCTCGTTACCGTGGCCGAGCACGTCGGCGATGACGGCCTTGACGTTCTGTGCCTGGTTGCGGCCCTTGGCGAAGGCGCCGCCGTTGATGGCGTCGGGGTGGATCACTTGGAAGAAGAAGCAGCAGGTGCCCTTGTCGCCGGGGGAGACCTCGGTCCAGCGGTTGCGGATGGTCGGCAGGGAGCCGCCGATGAAGCCGCCGACGATCTCGTTGATCAGCGAGAGGCCATAGCCCTTATGCGCGCCGAAGGGGAGGAGCGAGGTGGCGAGGTTCGGGTCAATGGTGGGGTTGCCGTCCTTGTCCACGGCGGCCATGGGCGGGAGTTGTTTGCCCTCGCGTTTGAGCTGCTGGACGCGGCCCATGGCGACGACGGAAGTGGCCCAGTCAATCACGATGGGGTAGCCGACGGCGTCGGTGGTGGGGAAGCCCCAGGAGTGGGGGTTGGTGCCAAGGGTGGGGAACTTGCCGCCAAAAGGGACAACCTCGGCGAGGGCAGCGGTGCAGTTGGTGTAGGCGATGTAGCCGCGGCGGGCGGCGTCCATGACATAGCCGCCACCCCATAGGTAGTGGAAGGCGTTGTCCACCGAGACGGTGCCGACGCCGTATTGGTCGGCGAGGCGGATGGCCTCGTCCATGGCGCGGTAGGCGGTGGACTGGCCGAGTTTTTTGTTGGCGTTCCAGATCTTGGCGGCGGCGAAGCGGGAGGGCTTTTCCTCGATCTGGGCGCCGGGGACGCAGCCCTGCGAGCCGGAGCCGAAGAGGTGGTCGAGGTGGAGGGCCTTGAGGCCGTTGTGGGTGCGGATGCCGTGGCGGGTGGCCTCGGCGCAGAAGCGGGCGCCCTCGGCGGCCTCGTCGGCGTGGTATCCGCGGTGTTGATACGCGGCGGAGACGAGGGCGTTATGCTGGGCTTCGGAGACGACGTAGAATATTTCGGGCATGGGAGGGAGAAGTGAGGAGTTAGTTGCTAGTAACGAGTGGCTAGAAGCTAGCGGCTAGTATCTTAGGCGAGGTAGTTTTTCGGGAGGACCTCGGGGTTGATCTGGGCGAGGGGCTTCTGGCCGTTCATCGCGAGGATGAGGTTTTTGACGGCGGCAGTGGCCTGGCGGACGACGCTCTCATAGGTGCGGGAGCCGACGTGCGGGGTGCAGACGACGTTGGGCAGCTTGAGCAGCGGGTGGTCGGCGCGGGGCGGCTCCTCGTCGAGCACATCGGTGCCGTAGCCGCCGACCTGGCCGGATTTGAGGGCCTCGACCATGTCGGAGGTGTGGACGATCTCGCCGCGGGCGCAGTTGAGAATGAGCACGCCCTTTTTCATTTTCGGGAAGGACTTCGCGCTGATCATGTCGCGCGTCTCAGGGGTGAGATTGGTGTGGAGCGAGAGGTAGTCGGCGACGGCGTAAACTTCATCGAGGGTGGCGGCGCGTTTCACGTCGTGGGCGGCGGCGAACTTGTCGTCCCAGTAAACGTCAAAAGCGACGACGTTCATGCCGAAGGCGCGGGCGCGGATGGCGACCTCCTTGCCGATGCGGCCGAGGCCGATGATACCGATGGTTTTCTCGAGGAGCTCGTGGCCGGTCTTGCGCTTCCAACCGCCGGAGCGGGTGGAGTCGGCGTGGAAGAGGAGGTTTTTCTCGAGGGCGAGCAGGAGCAGGAACGTGTGCTCGGCGACGGTGGTGTGGTTGACGCCGGGGGTGAAAAGGAGGGGAAGGCCGAACTCGGTGCAGGATTTGACGTCAATCTTGTCCACCCCGATGCCGTATTTGGAGAGGACCTTGAGCTTGGGGCGGGCCTTTTCGAGGACGGCGCGGGTGATGAGATCGTCGCCGCAGATGTAGCCATCCACGTCGCCGACGAGGGCAAGGGTGTCGGCCTCGTTGAGGGGGCCTCGGGCGGTGATGATTTCCCAACCGGTGTCGGCGAGGAGCTTGTGGTGTTCGCCGGGGGTGTCTTGGAACGACGTGGTGGTGAGAAGAATTTTGGTCATGGGGTTTTTGGTTGAAGGTGGGATCATGGGACAGTGCGGGAGAAAAAACTAGCGGCGAAGGTGTGAGAAGGTTTGCAGGCGGCTTGGACGTTGCGCCGCGCGGGGAAGCGGTAAGGGTGAAAAACCCGCATGAAAGACTTTGCCCACGCCACCCAGTTGCTGCGTCGAAAACTCGGCGCGAAAGTTGTTTTGACAGACGACGCCGCGCTCGAGGCGGCTTCGTATGACTCCAGCCGCATCGCGGTGCGGCCGGCGGCGGTGGTGAAGGTCACGAAGCGCGAGCAGATCGGCGTGATGTTGAAATTGGCAAACGAGCACGGCGTGCCGGTGACGCCGCGCGGTCGCGGGACGACGCTCATGGGCTCGGCGGTGCCGTTGCACGGCGGCTGGGTGCTGGATCTGCTTGGGCTGGATAAGATCGTCGTGGATACCGAGGCGGGGCTGGCGCACGTGCAAGCGGGCGCGAAGGTCGGCGACGTGCAAAAAGCGGCTGCGGCGGCGGGGTGGTTTTATCCGCCTGATCCGTCTTCGAAGGACTACTCCACGATCGGCGGCAACGTTGCCTGCAATGCGGGCGGCATGCACGGCGGAAAATACGGGGTGACGCGAGATTTCGTGGTGGCCTTGAAAGGGTATTTGCCGACCGGTGAGTTTGTGGAGTGGGGGACGGCGACGCGGAAGTTTGCGGCGGGGTTCAACCTGCGCGACCTCTGGATCGGCGGCGAAGGCATGCTCGGCGTGGTGACGGACGCGGTGTTGCGACTAATCCCAGCCCCGGCGGCGAGGTGGACTTTGTTAACGAGTTTCGCGGACGAGGTGTCGGCGTTTCGGGCGGCGCGGGCTCTGTTCGCGGCGCGGGTGCAACCGGCGATCTGCGAGTTTCTGGATCGGGCCTCCGTGACGTGCGCGGAGCAGGCGATGAAGACGACGATTTTCCCCGGGCAGCCTGGGAGGCCGGTGATTTTGATCGAGCTGGCAGGCTCCGTGGCGGAGCTGCGGGACGCTAAAAAAGCGGTTCTCGCCTGGGCTTCGGCGAATGCAGCCGGACATCGGGCGGCGAAGAACCGCGGCGAGGCCGAGGCGCTCTGGGCGGTGCGGCGCAAGTGCTCCGGGGCGATGTTCCAGATGGGCGATGCGAAGCTGAACGAGGACATCACCGTGCCGCTTGGCGCTTACGAGGAGTTTGCGGTGTGGCTTGAAAAACTGCGCGCCTCGTCGGGGCTAGCGATTCCGACCTTTGGGCACCTCGCGGACGGGAATCTCCACGTGAACATCATGTATCACAAGGCGGTGCCGGCCGAGTGCCGCGCGGCGGAGAAGGCGGTTTTGGCGTTGATGAAAAAAGTTGTTGCGCTGGGCGGTGCAATTTCGGGCGAGCACGGCATCGGGCTGGCAAAAACGCCCTTCCTGCGTCTCCAGCATTCAGAGGCGCAGATCGGTGCCATGCGGGCGGTCAAGAATGCGCTCGACCCCAAGGGCATTCTGAACCCCGGCAAAATGTTTGAGGTCTTCGAGGTGTGGAAACAGCCGCGTGTGACGGTGAGTTTCCCTTGGGATCACAAGTAGGGATGCGGGGCGGGCGCGCCGATGGGCCAAGAGGCGTGAAATTGGTGCATATTTACCTTTCCCCGCGCGCCCTCGGGTTGTCACCCTAACGTTGCATTTCAATCATCCTGTTTCCCATGAGCACGCCCAACTTGAAGATTTTCACCGGCAACTCCAATCGCCCTCTCGCCGAGGAGATTTGCAAACATGTGGGCATCCCCCTCGGCCAGGCCACGGTCACCAGTTTCCCGGATGGCGAGTCCTCGGTTCGAATCGAGGAAAACGTGCGCGGGCAGGACATCTACCTCGTGCAGTCCACTTGCACCCCGACGAACCATCACTTGATGGAGTTGCTCATCATGATTGACGCCGCCAAACGCGCCTCGGCGAAACGCATCACCGCGGTCATCCCGTTCTACGGCTACGCCCGCCAGGATCGCAAAGACCAGCCGCGCGTTCCGATCACGGCCAAGCTCGTCGCCGACCTGCTCACCTCGGCCGGCGCGCATCGTGTGCTCACGATGGATCTGCACTCCCAGCAGATTCAGGGGTTCTTCAACATTCCGGTGGATCACCTCTTCGCCTCTCCCGTCATTTTCAAATACCTCGAGAAGTTCAAAGTCGAAAACCTCGTGGTCTGCTCGCCCGACGTCGGCGGCATGAAGATGGCCGCCGCCTACGCGGGCGCGCTTGGCACCGGCCTCGGCATGGTCTGGAAGAAACGCACCTCCGCCACCACGGTGGAAACCGTCAACATCGTTGGCGACATCGTCGGCAAGGATGTGCTCATCGTTGACGACATCACCGAGACTGCCGGCACCCTCGTCAATGCCGCCAAGCTGCTCCGCGCCAATGGTGCCAAGTCGGTTCGCGCCGCCGTCTCCCACGCTTTGCTTTCGCCCATGGCCTACGAGCGCCTGGGTGCCGGCGACATTGACGAGCTGATCACGACCAATTCCATCCCGGTCGAGCCCAGGGGCCTGCCCATCACGGTGCTCAGCGTCGCCGAGCTGCTTGCCCAGGCCATAGTCCGCATCAACAACAACGAGTCCGTCACCAGCCTTTTCAAGGTGAAGG
>JAIYBI010000237.1 GCA_027488595.1 Opitutaceae bacterium
ACACATAGAAAATGGTCGTTGAAGCACTCAATGCATTATTGCATGCAATCTTAGGAGCCTCACCAATCCCAAAAATGGCCATCACACCGTCCCCTGTGTTTTTCTCTACATAACCACCAAAATCGAAAATGATACGCATCACAGTAGGGATGACCTGATTCAACATCGAGAGAGTCTTCTTTAGCTCGATCTCATCAGATGACCCGGTTCGATCCGTGAAGCCCCTAATATCAAAAAATAAAATAACAGCCTTAACCAATTTCCCGGAGCCGATCGCGATATCATCTACTCCAGGAGCCACTCGCCCAGCAGTCACGTCAGCCAAGCGCTGCGCATTGAGCGCCTGAAGGCCTTCTAACCTTTCCCTCAGACTATTGAAATACTCTACATTCCATGTGGGCATTTTAAATTTTGCTGTAAATATTGAGCATCACCAACGCCAAAACTCCAGGAACTTGCCCCCAAAGTATAATAAGGATAGATACCCTGAGACGTTTAAATTTCAGATCTAAGCCTTTGGCTAAATGATAAGCTTGGCGGGCCAAGTCCGTCGCCATTTTATCATCCGAATAACCAAGGATATATTTTTCATAATCTTCAGGAGAAGCATGATAGGCAACATCCTTGAAGAAAACAGCTGAGTCATACTCCCCTGGCTTTCTGTGCGACGCAAGATATGGATAAACCACACGCATCACGGACACCAAAGATGCGATACTCGCTAAACAAATGAGAGCGACCGAAGCTAAAGTGCCAAATTTGACAAAGGCCACGTTCTGACCGTTTAAAGCAGCAAATTGAGTAAGCCCAGCCCCGATAGAAAAAGTGTTATAGGCGATCAGGAAAGCCGCCTTCGCATTCGTCGATCCAAAATAAACATCATAACGAGCAATTATCTTCCAAAGTGAATCTTCAGGCTTGTTCATAAGTAGTGGGTTTCTTCCCGCGTGGCTAAGGGACTATACATGAAATTCATTTAGGCGATTTAGTTTAACTTTAATCTGCCTTAGTAGCTTGTGCTGCCGTCGCTCCTTCCGGTAAAACGCCATCAGACGATATCGGGCGCGACAACCAATCGGGCGAACGTGGAGTGAAGTTAACTCTGGAAAGTTGGATGTCGTAGCAAAGGATACTCCCCTCGTGTTTAATTTCGAGAGAGGTCTCAGCACAATAAAATGCTCCTCCATAGGCTCCTGACACCTGCTCAAATGCCGGCTGGTTCAGATAGATATGCCCAGCGGGTGCGCCGCCAAGCCTACAGGCATAAACAACAGGACCGCCAACAACGGTAAGTCCGCCACCCATTTTCAAAAGATTAACGAGACCGTAATCAACGCCGATGCCTAAACCAACATCATTTATAACCGTGGAGAAGGATGTTCGATAAGATTTATAGATAGATTTAAAGGCCTCTTGGCACTGCTGCGCTGCCAGTAAGGCATGATATCCTGCATCAGGCCCGGAGAAAAAATCGGGAAAGAAGGCAAGAATCCCGTCGCCAGTAAACTTATCAAATACACCGTGGTTACCCTTTATAATTTCATCAAAGCGCTCACAAAGTTCTGTTATAAATTCTGAAAACTGAGTCGCACTTCGTGCCTTCAACATTAGTTCGGTTGAACGCCGTATGTCTACCGATATGACGAATGCGCGACACTCTTTGCTTTCAAAGAAACTCTTCCGGAATGCCTCATCCTTCAGCAGACGATCCTGTGCCTTTACCGACACGCGACTAAGTAGGAATGCGAGCTCTTCTTTTTGCTGAAGAGCAACCAAGTTCGTTCTCAAATCATTAGCCGATCTCTCAAATTGAACAGCGCTCTGCTGATGCGCCTCCATCGACTTTGTTTTCTCTCGAATCTCTTTACGCAAGTCACTAATCTGCTGTTCAAGTTCACCAGCTTCGCGAGACGTCACGGCTGCTGACCCCCAGATGGTCGGGTTGGATAGCTTAAAATGGGCCCCCAGAAGCGCAGCTTCCCTTACCTTCATGGATTCCAAGTTTATCTTAAAGTGGCTTTGATCCCATACAAACTTCTTAGCATCTGTTTTTGAGATCGATGGTTCTTGAGAAGATTCATCCATATATATAGATTTTTAATTGCAGTGCAGTGAAGAGACGCCCCCAGATTTACTACTAATTAGCATGCTGGGGTGAGACCACCTTTTGCTGATTAAGCGGCGACTAATTCTCCCCAGAAGTGAACTTGAAACGAAAAAGCCCCGGCACTTTTAAGCCGGGGCTTGGCGCTAAGCTCTTACTGGCATGCCTCACATTCGCCGCCGTTGCGCATCGCTTCGATGCTGCAGGCGGTTTTTTCGGCCGCCGTGTATTCCTTCTTCTCGGAGACCTGAGGGCTGAGACCTGCGACCTGAGGAACGGGGGAGGCGGTGCCGCCGCCGGTGATGCCGCGGACTTCTTTTTTGCTCGCGACGCTCGCTTTCTCGATGCCGGAGGCGCCGAGGCTGCGGAGGTAGTAGGTCGTCTTGAGACCCGCACGCCAGGCGTGGCGATACATGTGGCTCATCGTCTTCATGTCCGGGGTCGCGAGCCAGAGGTTCACCGACTGGGACTGGTCGATCCACTTTTGGCGGCGGGCTGCCGCCTCTACCACCCACTTGTGATCGATGGCGAAGGCGGTGAGGTAGCGGGCCTTGATATCCTCGGGCACGCGGTCGATGTCCTTCAGCTCGCCGTCGAAATACTTCAAGTCGTCGATCATCTGTTGGTCCCAGAGGCCGCGGGTCTTGAGGTCCTTGACGAGGAAGGTGTTCAGGACGGTGAACTCGCCGGAGAGGTTGGATTTGACGTAGATGTTTTTATACAGCGGCTCAATGCAGGCGCTGGTGGCGGTGATGTTCGAGATCGTGGCGGTGGGGGCGATGGCGAGCACGTTGCTGTTGCGCATGCCTTGCTTGGCGATCTTGGCGCGGAGGGGCGTCCAATCCATCTTGCCGCCGCGGGGAACCTCGATGGCGGCGCCGCGTTCCTGCTCGTGGAGGTCGATGGTGTCCTGAGGGAGGAGGCCGCGATCCCACTTCGAGCCTTTGTAGGAGGAGTAGGTGCCTTGCTCGGCGGCGAGGTCGGAGGAGGCTTCGTAAGCGTAGTAGGCGATGGCTTC
>JAIYBI010000065.1 GCA_027488595.1 Opitutaceae bacterium
AACCTCCTCGAATACGCCCTCGGCGGCGACCCGACTGTCGCCTCCACCGCCGAAGGCACCGGCCTCCTCCCTGTCGGCACAGTGGCAGACGCAAGCGACGCTCTGTTGAGCGACCGCTTCTCGCTCGCCTTCCTCTTGGATAATCCGAACCCGACCGGTCTCACCTACACCGTCGAGGCCACTTCCGACCTCGTAACGTGGTCCCCGGTCGCCTCAAAGACCGGTGCGGGCGCCTGGACCTGGGTCGGTGGCGGCACCAGCCGCATCGTCACCAGCGGCACCACGGCGATCACGGTAAAGGTCGGCGACCTCGTGCCGACCGACGGCAACCCGCGTCGCATGATGCGCCTCAAGGTCGCCACTCCGTAAGCACGCGCGAGCGGCGTGAGAGCCGCCGCAAACTCGCGAGCCAATGGCCGGTTCCCTTCGGGGGACCGGCCATTTTTGTTGGGCGCAGACTGTTTCCAATTGAAGGGGCGTCGCTTGCCGACGACCGCATCGCAGCACAGCGACTCGACCATCAAACCCCGCATTGGCGAGCGAGCGCCCTCACTCCGCCACTTTCTTGACGAACTTGTTTTCCGTGCCCGCGAGGAGCCGCTGGATGTTGGGGCGGTGGCGCAGGATCACGAAAACACCCAACACGGTGGCGAGAATCGAGAAGGCAGTCGGTGCCCCGAGCACCCACGCGGCGGCGGGCAGCACAAACGCGGCCACGATGGACGCGAGCGAAACGTAACGCGAGGCGTAGAAAGTGATGATCCACGCAAAGGCCGCGAGCAAGGTCGCGATCGGCAGGAGGACGACCAGGCCACCGGCGGAAGTGGCCACGCCTTTGCCGCCTTTAAAGCGGGTCCAGCAGGAGAAGCTGTGGCCAATGAGGGCGAAGATCAGGCCGGTGATCTGCATCTGCCATGAGTAAGTGCCGCACAAAAACAGCGGCCACCCGGCCGCAGTCGCTCCCTTCAAAACATCGAGCGCGAAGGCCAGATCGCCCGCGCGTTTGCCCTTCTTGCCGAACATGCCGCCGAGCACGCGTTTCACGTTCGTCGCGCCGGGGTTCTTCGAGCCGTGCTCAAAGATGTTCACCCCGAACTTGCGCGCGATCAGCCACCCGAAGGGCAAGGCGCCCAAGAGGTAGCCGACGACGGCGGCGAGTGTGAGCGGGATCAGCATGGCACTGAGTTTTTAACGCGAAGGCTCGAAGATCATACGAAGGGCGCGAAGAAAACAGATAGGTCCGGTGGTTCGGCTTTGCGTTCTTCGGTTCGTCCTTGGCGCCTTTGCGTTAAAAACTTCCGACGGCTTTGCCGCAACTCAGAGCTGCACGAACTTCGCCAGCTTGATGGCGGAGTTGGCCTTGATCGCATCGCGGGCGGCCGCGCTGGGCTCGTGGTCAACGCGCACCACCATGTAGGCGGTGCCGCCGGGAGTGAGGCGGGAGAGCGACATGTCGGCGATGTTGACCCCGTCGTTGCCGAGCAGGGTGCCGACCGCACCGACCATGCCGGGCTGATCTGCGTTCTCAAGCACGAGGAGCTGGCCCTCGGCCGCCACTTCGACCTCGCGACCGTTGATGCCGACGATGCGGGGCGCGTTGCCTTTGCCGATGAGGGTGCCGCGCGCACTGTGCACGCTGCCGTCGCCGGCCGTGGCCTCGACTTCGATGAGGTCGGTGTAGTCGCCGGCATCGCTGCTCTTCACGACTTCGAAGGCGAGCCCGAGGCGTTGGATAAAGGTGGGAGCGTTGACCGCGTTGACGCCGTCACCGCTGATGCGACGGAGAAAACCGCACTGGAGGGCGCGGGTGATGGCGTTGACGTCGAGCTCGGCGACCTTGCCCTGGTAAACGACGCGAAGTTTCGCGATCTGCTTGGGCGCGATTTGCTGCACGAGGGTGCCGAGCTTGGCGGCGAGATCGAGGTGGGGCGCGACGACCTTGGCGGCGGCGGCGTCCATCGAGGGCAGGTTCACGGCGTTGCGCACCGCGCCGTGGAGGAGCACGTCGGCGATTTGCTCGGCGATCTCGATGCCGACCGACTCCTGGGCCTCGGAGGTGGAGGCGGCAATATGAGGAGTGAGCACGATGTTGGGAGCGGAACGAAGCTCACTGTCCTTGGGGAGGGGCTCGGTCTCGAAAACATCGAGGCCGGCGGCGCCCACCTGGCCGCTCTTGAGGGCGGCAACCAAGGCCTTCTCGTTGACGATGCCGCCGCGGGCGCAATTGACGATGCGGACGCCCTTCTTGCACTTCGCGAGGGCGGCCTCGTCGATCATGTTGTTGGTCTCGTCGGTCAGCGGCATGTGCACCGTGATGTAATCGGAAGCGGCCAAAAGGGCGTCGAGCGAGACAGACTCCACCTGCATGGAAGCGGCACGGGCGGGCGTGAGATAGGGATCGTAAGCGAGGACCTTCATGCCAAAGGCCTGGGCGCGCTTGGCGACCTCGCTGCCGATACGGCCGAGGCCGATGATGCCGATGTTTTTCCGGAGAAGCTCGACGCCGCTGAGCGTCTTGCGATCCCAGTTGCCGGCCTTCATGGAGGCCGCGCCCTGCGCGATCGGACGCGCGCAGCAGAGGATGTGGGTAAAGGTGAGCTCGGCGGTCGAGATCGTGTTGCCGCCCGGGGTATTCATGACGACGACGCCGCGCTCGGTGGCGGCATCAACATCCACGTTGTCCACGCCGACACCGGCGCGACCTACGACCTTCAACAGAGGCGCGGCGGCGAAAACATCGCGGCCGATCTTCGTCTCCGAGCGGACGGCGATCGCGTGAACGTCTTTAACGAGTTCCAGCACCTGCGCCGGAGTAGAGCCATAGGCCTCGATGACTTCAAAGCCCGGCTGCTGACGCAGGTAGGCAACGCCCTTTGGTGAGATCTTATCGGCGACGAGGATTTTCATGGTGACGAAAAGGGTTTAACGAAGCCCTTGCGGGGCGGCCTAGCAAGGAAAAGCTCGCCCACCTGCGGGCTCGCGCCCGTGCGCCCGGCCGACCATTTCCGAGGGCATGGTCAACGCCCGCATCCACGCCCAATTCACCTTCCTCACCGAGGCCCTGCGACTCTCCGAGGTGCTGCGCCAGACCCTGCTTCCGACCAGCCGCCGCCGCGAAAACGACGCCGAACACTCGTGGCACCTCTGCCTCATGGTCATCGTGCTTGCGGAGCACAGCAACGTGCCGGTGGATGCCCTGCGCGTGCTCAAAATGCTCATCATTCACGACCTTGTGGAGATAGACGCGGGCGACACTTACGCCTATGACACCGCCCGCATGGCCAACCAACACGAGCGCGAGGCCCTCGCCGCCGACCGGATCTTCGGCCTGCTGCCCGCCGACCAATGCGCCTCGCTGCGCGCCTGCTGGGACGAGTTCGAGGCGCGCGAGACGCCCGAGGCGAAGTTCGCCGCCGCGCTCGACCGCCTGCAACCGGTCTTGCTCAACATCCTCACCGACGGCGTCAAATGGCGCGAACACGGCGTCACTTTGCCAAAAGTTCTCGCCCGCAACGGCCACGCCGCCGAGGGTGCGACCGAAGTTTGGGACTACGTGCGCGGCCTGCTCGACGAGGCCGTGGCCAAGGGCTCACTGCCGGCGGCCTGAATCGCGCCGCTACGCCGCGCCGGGGTTCAACTTGCGCTCCGTCAGCGGCAACATCACGCCGCGTCGGAAAAGCGTCACCTGCCCGGTGCTGGACGACACCACGATAGCCACGCACTCCGTCGCCACGCTCACGGCGGCGGCGGCGGCGTGCCGGCTGCCGAGGCCGCTCGGCAGGGCGTGCTCGCTGTCCGCCGCCTGGAGCAGGCTGCCGGCGGACACGACCACACCATCGCCGCGAATGACGAAAGCCCCGTCGAGCGAGGAAAACTCCTTCACCGTCTCGTCCATGAAGGGATTGAGGATGTTGCGATCCTCCTCCTTGTATCCGTAAAATGGATTCAACACCAGCGGCTTGGTCAGGCGCTCCACGCTGGAGGTGTCTCCGACCACGAAGAGACAGCCGACCGGCCGGCCCTCGCGGCCCTCGACCCCGAGCTCCATCGCCACGCCGAGAACGCGTTCCAACACCTCCGGTTTCACGTCGGGCGGAAGCAGGTCGGCGTGGCCACCGAGCAGAGTCTGGAACTCGCGCTCCACGTCCACGATGACGACGGTATCGAACTGGTTGCTGCCCGCGATGCCGCCGACGCAGCAGATGCGGTCGTTGAAGTTGATGATGCCGCGCGTCAGCGCCACGAACATCGCGCTGCGCAACTGCGCCATGCGCTGGGTCGAAAAAGAGCGCACTTGCACGACGTCGAAATGGCGTGCGCTCGCATCCTCGGCGTCGCCCGTATCCACGTGGTTGCGGGTGACGAGGATGGTCTTCGTCTTGGGAAACCACGCGCCCGGTTCGATGCCGCCGACGAAGGCGTCGCCGAAGACCATGATCGTGCTGCACGCCGCGCCGCGAGCCACCCGGTCGGCCTCGCGAATCATGAGACGGTTGATGCGATTTTGCTGTGCCTGCACCGGGCGGGCGAGGATGCCGCCGACGCCGGCGATGAGACGGTTGTGCAGTTCCGCCAAGGTCGGCGCGGCCACGAAACTGGCGACGAGATCGGCCTCCTTCACCAGGCGGGCCACGGTGGCCAAGACTTGCAGATAATCGGTGGCGCGCTCGTTGGCCAGCAGGAGGATGATGAGGTGGACCTTCTCGCCGTCCATCGTGCCGTCATGCACGATGCCATCGCGACTGCGACCGACCGCGAGCACGTAGCGGCGGGGCATTTTCACCCGCACGTGCGGCAAGGCCACGCCGTTGCCGAGATAGGTGGTCATCGTGCCCTCGCGCTGCATCAGGCCGCGCAACAAGGCATCGGCTTTCAGGTCAGGGAAACTGGCGACGGAGGCGGCGAGCAGCTCCGCGAATGCGGCTTTGAGATCGTGACTCTCGAGCTCGACGATGCGCTGACGGGCGAGATGGCGGTCGAGACGCATGGTCGGGGACGGGCGGCGGACGACTCGGTCCGCGTTTTAGTGGCGTTGAGGAAAAATCACTTCTCCCAGTCGAGCGCGCCCTTCTTCACCTCGTAGAAAAGGCCGAGCACCAGCACGCCGAAGAAGAAACCGATGGGGGCCATGATGCTGATGTTGTTGGCCAGAAAATCGCGGTAGATAAACGCCCACGGAATGAGGAAAACGACCTCGATGTCGAAAAGGATGAACAACATCGCGGTGATGTAGAACTTGACCGAGAAACGGGTGTGGACGAGGCCCTCGCTCTTCACGCCGCACTCGTAGGCGGTGTCGGTGATGGCGCTGCTCTTGCGACGGCGCTGGCCCAGCAGGTGGCTGATGCCGACGATCAGGCCGGCGAGGCCGGCGGCCAGAATCAATTGGATGAAGAACGGGAGAAAATCAGCGGCGGTCGTCATGATGCGGAGAGTTGAAAAAGGAGGGAGCGCGAGCGTGGTGACAAGGGTTTTTAGCCAAGGAATACAGTCGGCGAAAAGTCGTTCGGCTCACGGGGCACGGGCGGCCACGTTTTCCACCCGCACCGGGTCGGCGCCACTCCGCGAGCCAAGTCCGAGCACCTCGGCGAACTCCAAGGTGCGGATCTCGTCGCTCAAAGGCTCAAAGCCGGCCGCCTTGCGGGCGGCGTTGATGCGGCCCTCCATCAAGAAATCCATGTGCACCGGGTCGCTGCCCAACCAAAGGCGTGGCTCGCCGAGGGTGTAGAGAGAGTTGTAGGCGGGACCGCCGACGAACTGCCATTTTTCCAGGCTGGCGAGGGTGAAAGCCCAAGTCTGGCGCAGCTCGGGGATGGCGGCCATCTCGGCCACGGCGGCGGTGGCGCTGCGGTTGGAGCGGAAAAAACGCGAGGTGTTGGACGCGTTCCAGAGCGTGGCGTTAACGAGTGCGCCGTTCACGCCAAGAGCCTCATGGTCGGTGTAAACGGGCAGGTTGATCCAGAAATCGGCATCGAGAAACAGGGGCGTGGCGAGGAAGCTTTTGCGGTCGGCGTCGCGGTCAATGTTCTTACCCAGTCCGTCGAGGTCGGCGTCGCCGCGCGCCACGAAGTTTGCGTCCTGACGACCGGATAAAATCGGATCGAAGCGCGAGGGCAGCGGGCTGTCGTAATACCAAACCGGGTCATAGAAACGGCCCGACTCGAGCACGAAAAACGGGTGGCCCGCGAACGGCGCCGCCACCTTGGGATCGGTCGGCAGATAGCCGGTCAGGCGAAGGCGGAGCTGGTTAAGACCGACGAGAAAAATGTTTTCGCGAGCGTAACCGCGCCGCACCAGCGCCTCGATCACCGCGTGAACCAGCGGCTGCGGCGTGGCCATGCCGGCGCCGGAGTCGGCGTAGAGTTTGAGTCCGACCTTGCCCTTTTCACCGGGAGTGAGGCGACGTCCCGCCTGCTGCTCGAAGGCAAGAAACAGCCCCTCGACCGCCGGTGCATAGTCGGCGCTCACGAGGGACGTGCCCGGTGCAGCGGCGGGCAAAACCGCTTCCCACAAACCCTTCGCAGGCGCGGCGGCCTCTGAGGGCGCGACTGGGACGCCAGCAGCGGAAGCCAGACCGGCCAGCATCATGAGAGAGGAGAAAAGGAATACACGGAGCGACATGCAGGCAGAGGCCTTGACAGACCCTCGCCCCGACCGAAAGTGCAAATCCGCTTTCTCTTTTTTCGTCGCCGCGCATTTACGTCACCACCCTCCGTCTCCGCCCCCATGCCGCGCATCAAAGATAGCAGCAAACAGGACCTCAAGCTGCGCATTAACATCGTGGACGTGATCGCCCGCGTTGCCACACCCCGTCGTGCCGGCGGCAGCCGCTTCAAGGCACTCTGCCCCTTTCACCAGGAGAAAACCCCGTCCTTCCATTTCGACGCGGACAAGGGTTTCTACAAATGCTTCGGCTGCGGAAAATCGGGCGACATCTTCACCTTTGTTCAAGAGACCGAGGGCCTCACCTTCACCGAGTCCATGGAGGCGCTCGCGCAACGTTTCGGCATCGCCCTCGAATACGAGGAAGGCGGCGGCGGTCCCTCCCGCGAGGAACGTTCGCTGCGCCAGGAGTTGTTCGATCTCCACGAGGCCGCGACCGACCACCTCCACCAAACGTTCAAAGGCCCCGGCCAACACGCCGAGTGGATGCGCACCTATTGGACGGAGAAACGCCGCTTTCCCATGGAACTGGCCGACGAGTTCAAGATCGGTCTCGCCGACCCCACCGGCAGCGGACTCGGCGCCGCGTTGATGAGGAAAAAGTTCTCCGAAGCCGCCATCCGCCAGTGCGGCCTGTTTTACCTCTACGACGACGCCATGCTCACGCTCGGCGCGCTCCGTCCGCGCTTTCGCGGCCGGCTCATGATCCCCATCCGCGACCACCAAGGCCGCGTGACCGCCTTCACCGCTCGCCAGACCGATCTCACGCCGAAAGACGACAACTCCTACGAGGCCAAATACGTCAACTCCCCCGAGACGCCCATTTTCAGCAAGAGCAACCTCCTCTTCAACCTCGACCGCGCCCGCAGCCATGTCGGCGAGGGCAAACCCTTCGTCATGGTCGAGGGCCAGCTCGACGCGCTCCGCTGCTGGTCGGTCGGCCTTAAAACCGCCATCGCGCCGCAAGGCACCTCCATCACCGAGGGCCAGCTCATGCTCATGCGGCGTTACCAGACGCAGCTCGAGTGCTTCTTCGACAGTGACAGCGCCGGCCAAAAAGCCGCCCTGCGCCTGCTTCCCCTCGCGCTCAAAACCGGCATCGAGGTGCGTTTCCTCACTCTCGATGGTGCGGGCAAAGTGGACCCCGATTTGCTCTTCCTCGAAAAAGGTCTCGCCGGCTACGAGGAGGTGAAACGCGGCTCCTTCGGCGGCATGCAGTTCATGCGCCGCTACGTCCTGCCCGAGGCGGGCCAGGCCACCGCCGAGCGCACCCAGCAGGCCGTCCGCTCCATTTACGAGGTGGTCGCCTCCGCCGAATCCGAGCTCCTGCGCAAAACCCTCCTCGGCGAGATCGCCCCCGCGCTCGGCGCGCTGCAAATCACCCCCGATGTCTTCGAGCGCGACTTCGCCCGCTTCCTCGCCACCGGCGGTCGCGCCGCCGCCGGAGCTTCCTCGCAAAGCCCCGCCAACGCCCCGCCTTCCGCCACCTCCCCCGGCTCCGCCTCCGCCGATTCCGCCGAACAAGCCTCCGCTATCTCCGCCTCCCCCGCCGACGACGCCGAAAGCCCCGAGCACCACCTGCTGTTGCTCCTCCTCCACTTTGTCGAACTCGGCCGCCCCCTCGCCGCCGCCCTGCCCCATGACTGGATCGAGGCCCGCCGCCCGTCGGGCACGCTGTTGAACCGCTTCCTCGCCGAGTTCGCCGAGGACCAGTGGCCCGGCCGCGACAACCTCGACTCCCTCCTCGAAACCGACGCCGAGCGGGCCCTCGTCACCTCCCTACTTTTCGAGTCCCCGAAGATCGAGGACCCGTTTAAAGTCGCTCTGGAGGGTCTCACCCACCTCCGCGCCCGCGCCCTCACCCCGCGCCTTCACCAAATTGATTTGGCGCTCGCCCAGGCCGGCTCAGACAACACGGTTGACCCCGGCGCGCTTCTTAAAGAACGCTCCACCCTCCAACGCCTGTTACGTTCCCCCCTTGCACTCGCCCCCGGCGCAGCGTAGGGTCTCCCTTTTTCGTCTCCTTCCCTCTCCATGCCGCGCAAAGCCAAATCAGCCGCCTCTTCCCCCCATTCCGACGCCGTCGAAGCCGTTATAGGAGCTTCGCATTCTCCCGATGCCGCCGGCGGTGCAGATGTGTCCCCGGAGAATCTTCCCCCGGGCGGCATCAACGACAAGATCCGCGCCCTCATCCGCCAGTCCAAGGAACAGGGCTACCTCACCTTCGACGACATCAACGAGGCCCTGCCCGAATCCGTCGAGAACCAGGACGAAATTGATAACGTCCTCTCCATTCTTCAAAACCTCGAAATCGAGATCCTCGAGCCCGAGCAGGTCGAGGAGTTCAAAGCCCGCCAGGTCAAGGAGGAGGAGGACGAGACCCGCACCTCCCAAAACGACATCCTCGACGACCCCGTCCGCATGTATCTCAAGCAGATGGGCCAGGTCCCCCTGCTCACCCGCGAGCAAGAGGTAGAAATCTCCAAACGCATCGAGACCGCCGAGCTCAAGGCCCAGGAGGCCCTCTTCGAGGCCGCCATCATCGGCAAATACATCGGCGGCCTCGGCGCGAAGCTCATAGACCGCACCGAGCGCTTCGACCGCATCGTCATTGATAAGAAAATCGAGAGCCGCGACGCCTACTTCAAGAACCTCCCCAAACTCGTCGAGCTCGTGCAAAAAAACGAGGAGTCCGTCGCCGATTCGTGGGAAGAATACCTGAAGGCCAAGAACGACGCCGACCGCAAAAAGATCCTCGCCAAACACGCCAAGCGCGAGGTCACCCTGCGCAGCAACTTCGGCAAGTTCTTCTTCAAAATCAAAGTTTACGAGGAGTGGCTGGAGCAGATTAATCCCATCCTCAGCGAGATCGAGGCCCTCCAATCCCAGCTCGATCGCGCCAAGCATCCCAAGACCAAGAAGGATGCCGCCATTGACACCAAGGCGATCAACGCCCGCCTCAAGCAAATCGAGGCCGAGCAGCGCATCGTCCCCGGCCGCTACGTCGAGGTCGTCCGCCAGACCAATGTCCACATCCGCGAGGCCCACCAGGCCAAGACCGAGATGGTCGAGGCCAACCTGCGCCTCGTGATTTCCATCGCCAAGAAATACACCAACCGCGGCCTCTCCTTCCTCGACCTCATCCAGGAGGGCAACATGGGCCTCATGAAGGCCGTGGAAAAGTTCGAGTATCGCCGCGGCTACAAGTTCTCCACCTACGCCACGTGGTGGATCCGCCAGGCCATCACCCGCTCCATCGCCGACCAGGCCCGCACCATCCGCATCCCGGTCCACATGATCGAGACCTTGAACAAGGTCATGCAGGTGCAGAAACAACTCCTCCAGGAATTCGGCCACGAGCCGTCCCCCGAGGAGGTCGCCGACGAGATGAACCTGCCCGTCGAGCGCGTGCAGCAGATCATGAAGATGGCGCAGCAACCCATCTCGCTCCAGTCCCCCGTCGGCGACGGCGACGACACCTCCTTCGGCGATTTCATCGAGGACAAGTCCGCCGAGAACCCCTACGACATGACGGCCTACGCCCTCCTCCGCGAAAAGATCGTGGACGTGCTCGACTCCCTCACCGAGCGCGAGCAACGCGTGCTCAAGCTCCGCTTCGGACTCACCGACGGTTACAGCCGCACCCTCGAAGAGGTCGGCAAGCAGTTCAAGGTCACCCGCGAGCGCATCCGCCAGATCGAGGCCAAGGCCCTGCGTAAGATGCGTCACCCGACGCGCCTGCGCCAGCTCACCGGCTTTTTCGACGCCGAGCAGCCCGACAACGCGCAAAACCTCATCAAGCAAGTCCAGGCCAACAAGCCCGTCTTCCCCAAGCTGTAATCACCCGCGCCGGTTTCGCCGCGAATTACAAATCACCCTCAAGGCGCGACTCACCCTCGCGCCTTTTTTTTCGCCCTGCCACCAGGCATAGAAATACCAAATCCCAAAACCTTCATTTTTAACCACGGATAAACACGGATAGACACAGATAAAGATAGGGTTGTTTGAATCCGTGTTTATCAGTGTCCATCCGTGGTTAACTCATTTTCCAAAGGTTTCTCATGGTCTAACGTCAAAGGGTAATCGGTTTAATGCGCCCCTCCGCTCCATCACGATCACTGCCGCGCACCGCCGCCTTTTTCTTGGCGGCCGCCTGTGCGTTCGCGCTCACCGGTTGCAGCCTTTTCAGCAAGAAGTCCCCTACCCCACCCGCCACCGAAAGCAGCGGGCCCGTCGCTCCGGCCCACGTCGAGCTAGGCCGCATTATTAGCCTGCAACCCGAGTCCGGCACCGCGCTGGTCGAGTTCGTCCCCCAAGCCCGCCCGCCCGCCGGCCTCGCCGGCCGCGCCCTGCTCGCCCGAAAACTCGACACCCTCGAAGTCACCGCCCAACTCGTCGCCTCCCCGCACCAACGCGGCCGCATCCTCGGTGTTTACGTGATCTCCGGCACCCCCGCCCTCGACGACGAAGTGGTGCTCGTGCCCGAACAGTGAAGGATTCGTCCGCCTCAATCTTCGCGACTGCAGACCTGTTTTCCACATCGGTTCCGATGACAAAACATCAAAAACACAGCCCGCATTCGTCCCTCGAAAAATTGAGCTAAAACACAAGCGTTTCTCGGTCCGCAACTATTTGCATACCGTGCTAAGTATTAATCTACAAACAGCGACCAGTCCCCTTTCGCATTCGTTGGCGTTAGGTAAAACAACATGAAAATCGTATCAGTGCGCGAGAGCCCTCAGCGTATACCCGCTTTCGTCGAATACTTTACGAAGTGCTGGGCGTCGGATGCCACGCGCCCGATCTACCAAAACTGTATCGAAAATGCTCCATTCGCTGATTTTTGCCTGCCGCAATGGTATCTGCTAGAAAATGAGGCCGGGGTTACCATTGGCGGCGCTGGGATTATCACGAATGATTTCATTAGCCGTATGGATCTCTTGCCGTGGCTGTGTGCGCTTCATGTTGAGCCTCTACATCGGCGCATGGGGCATGGCGCGGCGCTCATAGAACATGTATGCGCAGAAACGAAGAGATTCGGATTCCAGAGCGTTCACTTGTGCACCGAACATGTTGGATACTACGAGCGACATGGATTTTCCTACGTTGGAGATGGATACCATCCGTGGGGCTCATCATCAAAAATATACAAAAGGAGCCTGACGAGACACTAGAGCGAAGCGGGCAATGCCGAGGGAGTCAGGCCGCTAGATCCTCGGGTTAGCCTTTGTTCGGTATCAGGCGATTGAGCGGGTAATGTTCATCAATGAACCGGAAATCCCGGTCGTTTTCCAGAAAGGAGACGTTGTGCTGACTGACCACGGCGGCGATCAGGCAGTCCACCGAATTGCGAATCGTAACGCCCTGTTTGCGCAGGTTGCGATAGATCGTCGCCGCCAACTCAAAGGTCGAGCGGTCGTCCTCCAGATAAATCAAGTTTTCAAACTGGTGCTTGATCGCGACGAACTGCTTTTCCTCCCGAACACCTTGCATCACCTCGGTCAGAACAAAACCACACACACAAAGATCCTCCCGCGCCTCGATGAGCTCCACCAGCCTTCGAGTCTGGGGCGTCTCGGCGTTCTTCAGGAAGTCGATCCAAACCGTGGAATCGACGAGGACCTTCACGCGACGCGCCCCTTCCGCATGGCCTGGAGATCACCATCCCAATTCACCGCGCCACGCAGTTTTAGCAGGCCGAGTTGCGACTCCCGGCGCACAAGCTGGGCGAGAGCATGATTCACCAGAGCCTTCTGGGTTTTGATGCCAGTTAGCTTCATGCCCTTGGCCACAAGGACGTCATCAAGGACGATATTGGTGCGTTTCATTCCTACATCAGATATTCACTTTTCGTGTGTATACAACGCGCAAAGCGGGGCAATCCGAGGGGGTCACGCCGCTAGAGCATTTCAAATAAAGCTATAGCCACAAG
>JAIYBI010000184.1 GCA_027488595.1 Opitutaceae bacterium
CCCGCAAGGGCGACACGCTCTACCTCCACGTCTTCGGCTGGCCAAAGAACGGCGAACTCCTCGTCAGCGGCCTCAAAACCGACATCAACACCGTCCGCCTGCTCGACGCCTCAGCTTCCCCGACGAAGCTCGCCGCCAAACGCCTCAACGATTCCGACTGGCTCCTCACCGGCCTGCCCGCCACCGCCCCCGACGCCATCAACTCCGTCATCGTGCTCGAGTGCGACTCCGCCCCCGTCGCCTACACCGCCCAACTACTCCTGCCCGCCCTCGGCAAAAACACCCTCCAAGGCCTCGACTCCACGCTCACCGCCCCCGCCAGATACCGCGCCGGTCGCGGCGCAGACGACGCCTGGGTGGTCAACTGGACCGCCAACACCGCCGCCGTCACGTGGTCGGTGCGCGTCACCGAGACCTGCACTTTCGATGCGACGCTAGTTTACGACGCCTCCGAGGGCGCCAAGAAAAACCGCCTCGTCGAGGGCGACGCCGGCAAGGAACTCGCGCGCGCCGGCTCCGGTGCCGGCGGCACCTATACCGTGACCGCCGACGGCCAAACCTTCGAGCACACCGTCACGCTCGGCCGCCCGTCAAACCAGCCCCTCGGCCGCATCACGCTCCCGCCCGGCCACCACGAGATCCGCGTCTCCGCCAAGGAGGTCACCGGCGAAGAACTCTTCCGCCTCCGCCGCCTAATCCTCGATCCCGTCAAACCGTGATGACCACCGCGCCCTCTTCGCGTTTGTTTGCCGCCGCCCTCGCCTTGGGGGCTTCGGTCTCCGCTTTCGCGCAGACCCTCCCGCCGCCGCCACCCATCCCGCCGCCGGCCCAGCCCGCCGCGCCCCTGCCGGATAAAATCGAAATCACCCCCGGCCCTTTCCAACCCACCGTCGAATCCCTCAAGACCTACGATTGCCCCGAGTGGTTTCGCGACGCGAAGTTCGGCCTCTGGTCCCACTGGGGGCCCCAATCCGTCCCCATGAACGACGGCTGGTATGCCCGGCAGATGTATGTCGAGACCAACAAGGCCTACAAGTATCACCAGGAGCACTACGGCCATCAGTCTGTCTTCGGCTTCAAGGACATCATCCAGCTCTGGAAGGCCGAGAAGTTCGATCCCGCCGCACTGATGGCCCTCTACGCGGAGGCCGGGGCGAAATACTTCGTCACCATGGGCGCCCACCACGACAACTTCGACCTGTGGAACTCCAGGTATCACGAGTGGAATTCCGTTAACTACGGGCCAGAAAAGGACATCGTCGGCCTCTGGCGCACCGAGGCGCGCAAACACGGCCTGCGCTTCGGCGTCAGCGAGCACATCGCCCGCAGCTACAGTTGGTTCAACACCAGCCACGGCGCCGACACGAAGGGCCCCATGGCCGGCGTCCCCTACGACGGCAACGATCCCCGCTACGAAGACCTCTACTTCGAAAAACATCCCGACACCCGCGCCACCTACCCGATCAACACCCCCGAGCCGGTGCAGCGCGATTGGTTCTACCGCGTCAAAGACCTCCTCGAAAGCTACGACGTGGATCTCCTCTACACCGACGGTGCCATTCCCTTCGGCGAACTGGGTCGCGCCTTCCTCGCCGATTTCTACAACAGCAACATCAAGCGCAACGGCGGACGCCTTGAGGCCGTTTACAACATCAAGGACATCCGCGACCACGGCGAATACATCGACGGAGCCGCCGTCCTCGATGTAGAACGCGGCCGCCTGAAAAACATCCATCCCGAGCCCTGGCAGACCTGCGACTCGACCGGCCCCTGGTTCTACAACAAGGGCATTGATTACCCCCGCCAGGGAGCGAACGCCATCCGGCTGCTCATCGACGTGGTGAGTAAAAACGGCAACCTCCTGCTCAACGTCCCCCAGCTCCCCGACGGCTCCTTCGAACCCGCCGCCGAGCAGATGCTGCGCGACATCGGCGCATGGATGAGGACAAACGGCGAAGGCATCTACGCCACCCGCCCTTGGAAAATCTTTGGAGAGGGCGGCAAGCTCAATTTCGATGACGGCAAGCTCGACCCCATCAACGGCGCGACCGAGAAGGCCCGGCCCGACTACACTCCGGAGGACATCCGCTTCACCCGCTCAAAAGACGGCCGCACGCTTTATGCGTTTTGCCTCGGCCGCCCCGCCGACGTCCTTCGCATTCAGTCTCTGGGCTCCGCCGCCAAACACGTCGACGCCCCGGTCGCCAGCGTTCATCTCCTCGGCCGCGCCGCCCCACTGGAGTGGCAGCAATCGCCCGAGGCACTCATCATCCAGCTGCCCGCCGACCTGCCTTTGTCGCCCGCCACCGGCGTGAAGATCCTCTTCGCGGAAGCCCGAGCTTCCGAGCCTGGCTCGCTCGCGAGCCCGGCCGATCGCTCCAAATGATCTCCGCCACCACCACGTCTCTCGCCAGCGCGCTCGCCCTGTGGTGGAGCTTCGACGACGGCACCGCCCGCGACGCCGTATCCGGCAGGGTAGACATGGTCGCGGGACATCACTCCTACGCACCGGGCGTCGGCGGCGCCTCCACCCGCGCCCTGCGCTCCGACGAATTCTCCACCTTCGTCGAGGTCCCCGCCGCCTCAGCCCCCGCGCTCTCCTCCGCCGGTTTCACCGTCGAGGCTTGGATCGCCCCGCGCGCCTTCCCATGGAACTTCTGCCCGCTCCTCCGCCAGCACGACGAGGCGCGCGGCTGGTCCCTCGACCTCGACTACCAAGGCCGCATCGTTTTCCGCGTCGCCACCGCCACCGGATGGGCCGAGTGCGCCACCCGCGACGCGCTGCCCGGCCTCCACCCCGGCCTGCGTTTCGCCAACGAGGGCGGAGACGCCACCAACACTGCCAACTTCGGCGACGCCCGCCCCGCCCCGTCCGTCCCGCTCCTGCGCTGGACTCACGTCGCCGCTTCCGTGGACGCCGCCGGCGTCCTGCGCGTTTTCCTCAACGGCGAACCCGCCGCCGAATTCGCCGCCGCCGGCCCCTTCGTCCCCGCACTATCGTCCCCGCTCGTGCTCGGCCGCACCGCCGCCCCCGTCCTCCCGCTTTTCCTCGCCCGCCCTCGCGCCAATCTCCCCCACGACTGCTCCTTCGACGGCCTGCTCGATGAGGTAAAGCTTCACCTTCGCCCGCTCCCCGCCGCCGAGCTGCGCGCCGCCTTCACCACCGTCTTCCTGCCGTCCACGCCGCCGCTCGCGTTCCGCCGCATGCCAACCGCCCAGGACCAGCCCGGCCGTTTCGGCGCCTTCTCCACCCACCTTCCCTACGACGAGGATTGGGACCGCACCCGGCGCTTCGACCGCACCCAAGATATCTTCGTCCGCTTCGATTCCACCCCGTGCACGTTCGTCGCGTGGAACGGCACCATCTACCCGATTTTCTACGCCGAGTCCGGCGACGTCGGCCAACAGTTCGAGGCGTTCGAAACCTGGAGCAAAGACGGCTGCCACGAGGCCATGATGGACCGCCAAAACCGCCACGCCTCCTGGCGCATCGTGGAAAACACCCCCGCCCGCGTCGTCCTCCACTGGCGCCACGCCCTCGTCTCCGTTCGCGGACGTCCCTCCAACCCCGATAGCGCCACCGGCTGGGGAGACTGGGTGGACGATTTCTACACCATCTACCCGGACGCCGTCATCGCGCGCCGGACCGTTCTTCATTCCTCCAAACCCGTATCCAATCACTCCTACGCCCAGGACAACTCCGTCCTCCAGCCCGGCCTCATGCCGTGGGACATCTACGAACGCGAACCACTCTCCGTCGCCAACCTTGCCGGCCAGGAAACCATAATGACCATGGGCCAGGGTCACCACGGCCCCGCCGACCCCGCCTTCGCCGGTCCCGCCGTCATCCAGCTCCACCGTTTCCGCACCCGTTGGAAACCCTTCATGATCGCCCCGCCCGGCGAGGTCTTCGGCGGCGTCGTCACCAACGAGCAATCCTGGCCCTGGTTTCTCCCCTGCTGGCACCACTGGCCCACCGCCCAGCTCATCGAGTCCGACGGCTCCATCACCTTCGTCGAGAACGGCCGCCCCAAAAGCTCCTGCCTGACCCAGGGCTGGGGCTACGGCGACTACAAGCCCGCCGCCGTCGTCCTCACCGACACCTCCGTCACCCGCTTCGCCCTCCACGGCATGACCGAGCAAACCGCCTCCGCCCTCGCCCAGCTCGCCCGCTCCTGGCGCCAACCGCCCTCCCTCACTCTGGATTCGGGAGACTTCACCTACACCGGCTGGTCCGTCGCCGAACGCGCCTATGTGCTCGACCGCATCGCTCCCGAAACTCCCGCGCCGCTCGTCCTCACCTTCGCGGCGTCCGTCGACCACCCGCTCGTCCGCCCCGGTCTGGTCATCCGCAACTGGGGCGACGCG
>JAIYBI010000141.1 GCA_027488595.1 Opitutaceae bacterium
CTGGCGGGGCCGAGCGACGATGAGATCGCTATCGTTATGGGGCATGAAATCGCCCACGTCACCAGCCGCCATGGCGGAGAACGCCAGTCGCAGGCGATTCTTGCCGGAGTCGGCGGCGCGGCGCTTCAGATCGGCGCGCGCAACTCCGAAAACCGCGACCTCTACCTGCTGGCCTACAGCAGCGTAAGCACGCTCGGAATTTTGAAGTATTCCCGTGATCACGAAAACGAAGCCGACACGATCGGGCTGCGCTACGCCGCCCGCGCCGGCTATGACCCGCGCGCCGGTGTCACTTTTTGGCGCAAGATGGCGGCGGCCAACAACGGCCCCTCGGTGCCGAAGTTTCTCTCCACCCATCCGCCCACCGATGAGCGCATCGCGAATCTCGCGCAACTCGCCCCGCCGCTTATGGCAACTTACGAGCAGGCGAAACTTAACTTCGAGGGCGGTGCCTCTGCCCCGGCTGCTCCAACCGCGCCCAAACCGGCGAGCCCGGCAACCAAGGCCTCCGGCGCCGCAGGCTCGACTGCTCCGGCGAATAATCCGGCGTCCGCTCCCGCCGGTGCGAAGTCCCCGGTGGTGGCCCGGCCGGTGCCCGCGCCTACGCCCGCCGCCAAGCCTTCGACTGAAAAGCAGGAGTTGGATCGTTTCCTCGGTCGTTGATTTTCGCCGCAACGCGTTTGAGGTGCGGACCGTTTAACCCACCGTGTAGCCATGTTTGATCCCGTCGAAGCCCTGAAGGAATTCATCCGCCACCCGAGCGTCTCCGCCGATCCCGCCTTCAAGGCTGGTATGCAGGGCTCGCGCGAGTTCATCGCCGGTTTGCTGGGGGGGATGGGTTTTGCGGTCGAGGTCGTGCCTACTCCGCTCCATCCGGTAATCCTTGCCGAGCGCACCGGGCCGGATGCCTGGCCGCATGTCATCATCTACGGCCACTACGACGTGCAGCCGGCGGACCCTTTGAATCTTTGGACCAGCCCCGCCTTCGAGCCCGAGATTCGTGGCGAGCGCATTTACGGACGCGCCGCGGCGGACAACAAGGGCCCGCTGCTGACCCACGTCGCCGCCGTCGCCCGCCTGCTGGAGCGCCGGCCGGATCTGCCCTTGCGCATCACCTTTATGATCGAGGGCGAGGAAGAGATGGGCAGCCCGAGCTTCCCGGCCTTCCTCGACGCCCAGGCCGCCCGGCTGCGCAAGGCGGACTTCGTCCTCCTTTCCGACACCGGCAGTCCGCGCGAGGACCAGATTGTCATCACCTGCGGCCTGCGCGGCCTCGTCCTCTGCGACGTTGAGGTGACCGGTGCACGCACCGACCTCCACTCCGGTCTGCATGGCGGCGTATTGAAAAATCCGATACAGGCGCTGGCCGAACTGTGCGCCTCGTTGCACGACGCGGAAGGGCGGGTCAACGTGCCGGGCTTTTACGATGATGTGATGGACGTCGAGTCTTGGGAGCGGGAGCAGCTCGCGCGTTTTGGCCAGAGCGAGGCGCAGTATCGCGAGTTCCTCGACATCCCCGCGTTCTACACGCCCAAGGGCTTCACGCCTTTCGAGGCGACTCGCTTCATGCCGACGCTGGAATTCAATGGCATCGGCGGCGGCTACCAGGGACAGGGCACCAAAACGGTGATCCCGAGCAAGGCCTTCGTTAAAATCAGTTGCCGCCTGGTGGCCAACCAGCAGCCGGAGAAAATCCGCGAGTTGCTCTATGCCGCCATCGCGTCGCGCATGCCCAAGGACGTTACCTACCGCATCGTGGATCAACACAGCGGCACGCCTTACGTGGTGGTGCCCCCCGATCGGGCGAACACGCCGGCGGATCAATCGCCCGTGCTGGCGCGCGCCTTCCGTGCGGCGGATAGCGCGATCACATCGGTTTTTGGCCGCCAACCGCTCTATCTGCGGGAGGGCGGTAGTGTGCCGATCATCGCCGATATCAAACGCGTGCTCGGACTCGATTCGGTGATGATGGGGCTTTTCCTGCCGGAGGATAATCTGCACGCGCCGGACGAGAGCTTTCACCTAGGCGTGATGCGTAACGGCATAGCCGCCTCTGAGCGCATCCTCGAAGCCGTGGCTGCTGGCGGACGTTGAGTTCGTCGGCCGGTGGCTCGGCGGCGGGCTGATGGTCCGCTTATGGGCGCAAAAAAACCCGACGCGAGTGGCGTCGGGTTTTTGTGAAAGAGAGGCGTGTGCTACGGCTTACTTTTTGAGGACGACGAGGTCCGCGCGACGATCCTTGGACATCACGTCTTCGGAAGCGTTCTCGGTGGCCTCAAGATCGCCCTTGGAGAGGACTTCGATCTTCGTGTCGGCGACGCCGAGGGTGATGAGGTATTGCTTGGCGGCGGCAGCGCGGCGGTCGCCGAGACCAAGGTTGTAATCACCGGTGCCACGCCAGTCGGCGCGGCCTTCGATCAGGAGGCGCTGCTCGGGGTGGGCCTCAAGGTAGGCCTTGGCGGCGTCGAGCTTGGCGCGCTCGCCGGCCTGGAGGGCTGACTGGTCGTAGGCGAAGTAAACGGGCTGGAGGAGACCGCGGATCTTGTCACCCTCGTCAATGACGCCGTTTTGACCTGCGAAGCTGTTGTTCGGGTCGGTCAGGGCGCTGTTGCCGCCGAGACCAAAGGAGGCGTCGGTGGGGCTGAGCTGGCCCTCTTGACCGATGACGGTGGCGGAGGGATCGGGGCGCTTGGGCTTTTTAGAGCAGCCGGTCAAAAGAACGGCGGCGGAAACAACGACGAAGAGAACCTTGCGGGAGATAGCGTTCATAAATTGGGAGCAAATTGACGTTAAGACTTAAGGGCCTTGCTTCCACAAGTAGATTATCGCCCATCTTGCCACCAACTTCGCATGTCCGCCGCATTTACCTGTTTCCTCTTTGACAACGGCTCGTTTCGACCGGAGGCGACGCTAATGCTTCGTGCGCTGGCCGGGAGGCTCGAGGCCCGGTTGGGCTACGAGGTAAGGGCCGTGTCTTTGCTGCACTCGACCCGGGTGCCGGCGGAATCGCTGGGCGGGCGAAAGGCGGAGCTGCTTGAGCCGGCGCTGGATGCTTGGTTCACCGCCAACCCGGAAGGGCGGGCGCTGCTGTTGCCTTTGTTCTTTGGCGCGAGCGGCGCACTGGTGGACTACGTCCCCGAGCGAATGGTGTCCCTGCACGCCCGTCACCCGGGGGTGCGCACGGTGCTCGCGGCGCCGCTGGTGCGGCCGGATGAGACGCCGGAAGGGCTGGCCGTGATCCTGGCGGACCGAGTGCGAGCGCGCGTCGCGGAATTGGGCTGGCTTCGACCCAAGGTCGTGCTGTGCGACCACGGCACGCCACTGGCGACGGTGTCGGCCGTGCGAGACCAGCTCGGGCGGTTGCTGGCTGCGGAGCTCGGGGAGGAGGTCATGGCAAGCGCGGTCGCTTCGATGGAGCGAAAGGAGGGCGATGCTTATGCGTTTAACGAACCCCTGCTCGCGACCCGCTTGAGCAGCCCGCCGTTTTCTGAAGGGGAAGTGGTGGTGGCCTTGCAATTTCTATCCCCCGGACGCCATGCCGGGCCGGGTGGGGACGTGGCGACGATCTGCGAGGCGGCGGAAGCGAAGGCGGCGGAGGAAGGGCGGAGCCTGCACACCGCAATGACGGCACCGATCGCGGACGATGTCCGACTGGTGGAGTTGTTGGCCCGCAGGGCGGAACCGGCGCGGGCAGCGCTTTTCGCGCCCGACGGGACGAGGTGGGGAAACCTCGGCGTTTTCTAGCGATCCGAACGACTGTGGATTAGCCCGATTTCCAGTGCGTAACGGGTGAGGCTGGCGACGTCGTGAAGGTTGAGCTTGCGCATCATATTCGTGCGATGGTTGTCCACCGTCTTCGGGCTGATCTTCAATTTGACGGCGATCTCACGGGTGCTGTTGCTCTCGGCCACGAGTTTCAGAATCTGAGTTTCACGTTTCGTGATCAAGGTGGGCGAAGGGGTGGTGTCGAAGGTGTTGGTCACATCCTTCAGCAGCGAGGCGACGGCGGGCCCGAAATAAGGAATGCCGCGACCGACGGATTCGAGGCCTTTCTTGAACTCGGCGAATCCGGCGGTTTTTTCAACGAAGCCGAGTGCGCCGGCTTCGATGACTTCCCGGATGAGCACGGGACTTTCGTGGCCTGAGAAAATCAACACCCGCAATTCAGGCAGCATGATGCGAAGTTTGCGCAACAGTTCCACCCCGTGGAGGCCGGGCAGGCGAATGTCCAACACCGCGACGTCAGGCTTGGTGGCGGCGCAGAGAGTGAGGGCGGAAAGGCCGTCGCCGCAGGTGCCGACGCATTCAAACTCAGCGAGGGGCGCGAGAAGCTCGACAAGCATTTCGCGTATGGCTGTTTGATCCTCGACGATGACAAAACGTTTCATGGGTGGTTGGACTCAACACTGGATAACCGATTTACGCGAGCGCAGCTTGTTGATTCCGGTGGTAATGGGGTTTTAAAGGTCAGTTCTAAAAGTTTCTATCTTCGGCATTCCCTTTTTTCGGCGGCAAGTGGTGGGTCGAGAGGGATTCGAACCCTCAACCAACGCCTTAAAAGGGCGCTGCTCTACCGTTGAGCTATCAACCCAAACCACTGCGGCCTGACTCCCGAGACTGCTCGCAGGCTCAATTCAGATGACGCAGGAAGCGCCTTCAGAAGATTGAGTCATGGAATAGAACCGGGGATCTCGGGCTGCCACAACCCAAGGGGGGCGTAACTAGGGGAGTTTTTCCAGAGGCGGCAAGACAAAGTTTGGCCGTCCCCGCCGAAGCGTCGGATCTCGGTGTAACTCTCGGTGGCGGTGATGGGTTGCGGTGCAAGGCTTCGGCGCATAAGCCGATTGACTCTTTTGTTCTCCGCTCGGCTTCTGAACAACAGGCAAAATGAGCAAATCTTCGGAGCCTCCTCCCCCCGTGAATCCCACGCCCGTGATCGGCGAGGGAACTTTTGCCGCAGCCGCGCGTCAGAAGGCTCTCACCACCATGACTGCAAAAGCCGAAGAAGTAGCTCTCGACCACGCGTTGATTGATCGTTTCCGCAATGGTGACGCCAGCGCGTTCGACGAAATGGTTTCACGCCACTGGGATCGCATCTACGCCATGGTGCACCAGCTGCTCCGCAACCAGCAGGATGCCGAGGAGGTCACGCAGGACGCCTTCATTCGCGCCCATCGCGGGCTGGTTAACTTCCGTGGCGAATCATCGTTCTCGACCTGGCTTTACCAGATCGCGACCAACCTTGCCCGCAACCGCTACTGGTATTGGTGGCGCCGCAAACGCGATCGCACCATCTCGTTCGATCAACCGGTGGGCGGAGAGGATAACGACACCCCTCTTTCGGAGATTTTTGCCAGTGAGGCGGAAACTCCCGGCGATCTAACCGTGACCCAGGAGTTGGTTGATCGCATCGCCGTGGGCATGGAGAAGCTCGGTGCCAAACACCGCGAGGTCCTGATTCTTCGCAACGTGAAGAACCTTTCTTATGAGGAGATATCCGTCATTCTCGGGATCTCCGTGGGCACCGTAAAAAGCCGCATCGCCCGTGCGCGCGACAGTCTGAGGGAAATCATCGGAGGAGACGATCAATGAGCGACCAACGTTTTAAGGAACTACTAAATCTCTATCTCGACCATCGCTTGAGTGATGCCGAGGCGACGGAGCTGGAGCAATGCCTGCGCGCCGATGCCGGGCGGCGAAAAATGCTGCGGGACTATTCTCTGATTCAGGGCGGCTGCTCCGAGCTCTTTTCGCGGGTGGCCACCCAAGCGCCTTCCTCTGCGGCCTTGTGCCGTTCGCTCCGCACGGTCGAGGCCCGCATCTCCCGGGTGGATGGGCAAGGCTCTGCCGCTTGGAATTGGCGCGGTTGGTCCGCCGGTTGGGGCATGGCGGGCGCAGGCCTGGCCGCGTGCGCCACGATCTTGGTGGTGGTGCGGAGCGGAGGCCCGGACGGGCAGGCTCCGGTGGACGTAGCCACCCAGGCGAATCCGCCCGTTGCGGTGCGGTTCACTGAAACGGCGCCGGTTGCAATGGCCGCCGCGACGGTTGCGGCCCCGGTTGCGGTTGCCGTCGCCGAGGGGGTTTCGGAGCGCCAAAAGGCGCGGAATCTCACGCTGGCGGCGCTCGGTCTGACCATGGACGAGCCAGCCTTGGTCCGTCGTGGCAAGCAGTGGGCCGATGCCCGCGAGACTTACGAACTTGCCGACCTCTCCCCGTCCGCGCGCAGTTGGATTATTGCGACTTCGGGAACGGAATCCGGCTGGAATCAGGCGCAGTCCGCCGCGCTGACGATGCAGACTGCCGTGACTTCGGATTATCAGGTCGAAGCGGCGGGCTACCGATTTGAACGCTAAACCGTCCGGGCCTTGTCTCTCCCTCCCGCTTATCCGGCGAGGGAGCGTTTGATGAGTTGCTCGGTGGTGGCGGCGGCGCCGAGCGCGATCTGTGCGCGGCGCACCAGTGCGTCGGCGTCCGCCGGTTTGTAGCCCAATGCGGTGAGAGCCAGCACGGCGTCGCGCAGCGGAGTGTTGGCATCGATCGAGGGTTCGCCCGGAGCGGAGCCCGCGATGGGGGCGGCGCCGGTGGCGCCGACCTTGGCGCGCAGCTCAATCACGAGGCGCTCGGCGGTCTTTTTTCCAATGCCGGGGCATTTGGAGAGGCCGGCCACGTCGCCGTTGCGTATCGAGGCTTCCAATACAGGCAACGACATCCGGCTCATGATGGTGAGGGCCAGCTTCGGTCCGACGCCGGAAACCGTCTCGATCATCAACCGGAAAAAGTCGCGCTCGGGCGGGGTGGCGAAGCCGTAGAGCGTCTGCGCATCCTCGCGGTAGATAACGAGGGTGTGGAGTTTGACCTGCGCCCCGGGCGAGGGGAGTTTCTCCGCCGTGGTCACGGGGATGTTCACCTCGTAGCCGAAGCCGTTCAGCTCGACAACGGCGCGCAGCGGGGTGGCCTCGGTGAGTAAACCTTGGATGGAGGTGATCATGGGATGGCGTCGGGGATCACTTCAGTCCGAGGACATCCTGCATGTCGTAAACACCGGCGGGGCGGGTGATGAGCCACTGGGCGGCACGCACGGCACCTCGGGCAAAGATGCCGCGGTCGGAGGCCTTGTGGGTGAGTTCAAGGCGCTCGCCGAGGGCGGCGAACATGACGGTGTGGTCGCCAACGACATCGCCGCCACGCAGAGCGTGAATGCCGACCTCGGTGGGGGTGCGTTCGCCGGTGATGCCCTCGCGGCCGTGGCGCAGGGCCTCGGCGCCGAGTTTGCGTTCTTCGAGGATGATCTCGAGAAGGCGGGCGGCGGTGCCGCTGGGGGCGTCTTTCTTGAAACGGTGGTGCATCTCCAAGACCTCGACATCGTAATCGCTGCCGAGGATGGCGGAGGCGCGCCGGGTGAGAGCGAAGAGCAGATTCACCCCGACGGAGTAGTTGCCCGACCAGACGCAGGGAATCTTCGCGGCGCCGGTTAACAAGGCCTTTTTATCCTCGGCGGAGTGGCCGGTGGTGCCGATGACGAGGGCCTTGCCGTGGGCGGTGCAAAGACGGATTACCTCGGCGGTGGCGTGGTGGGAGCTGAAGTCTATGACGACGGCGGCGGTCGCGATGCCGGCGGCGAGGTCGTCACCGGCATCCAGCTCGGCGGTGACGGTGGCGCCGGCCTCGCGGGCGGCGGCGATGTTGGCCTGGCCCATGCGACCGCGTGATCCGATGATGGCGATTTTGAGAGACATCGTGGGGCTGCTTACTTTTCGAACGAGCTGAGCACGGCGACGAGCGTGTCGAGATTGGCCTTGGACATTCCGCAGAGCGGGGCCCGGACCTCGGCGCTGGCGATGACACCGGCGCGTTGAAGGGCGATTTTCACCGGAACGGGGTTTGGCTCGATGAAGAGCGTCTTGAATATCGGGTAAAGGCGGCGGTGAAGCTTGGTGGCCTTGGCGAGGTCTTGGGCGAGCGCGGCGTTCACCAGTTGCACGACCTCCTTGGGAAAACGGTTGGAGGCCACGCTGATCACGCCCTCGGCTCCGACGGACATGAAGGGCAGGGTGAGGGAATCGTCGCCGCTTAACACGGTGATGTCTTTGCCCAGCGCGTGCTTGATTTGGTCCACGCGATCCACTGAACCACCGGCCTCCTTGATGTGGCTGACATGGGCATACTTTGCGCGCAGGCGCTCGATGACGGGCACGCTGATCTCGATACCGCAGCGACCGGGGATGGAGTAGAGGATGACCGGCTTGTCGGTCGCCTCGGCAACGGCGCAGAAATAGCCGAACACGCCTTCCTGACTGGGCTTATTGTAGTAAGGCGCGACCACGAGCACGCCATCCACACCGGCCTCGGTGGCGGCGGCGGTCAGCTCCACGGCTTCGGCAGTGGAGTTGGAGCCGGTGCCGGCGATGACCGGAACGCGTTTGCGGGCGTAAGCGACCGTCGCACGGATCACGTCGAGATGCTCGTCGTGTGAAAGGGTGGGGGACTCGCCGGTGGTGCCGACGGGCACGAGGCCGTTGATGCCGCCCTTGATCTGGAAATCCACCAGACGTTTAAGATCGTCGTAGGCGACGGCCTGTTTTTGGAAGGGCGTTACGAGGGCGGTGATGGTGCCGGTGAGTGGGCGCAGTTTCATGACTTAGGGTAAAACGATACCTTGCACAGCAGAGCATGGCGAATTACCAACGGCGCAACGTTTTTCCCCTTCAAAGCAACATGACGCCGCACACAGAACTCTTTAATGATTTGTTAAAACTCGCCGTGGACAGCGGGGCCAGTGACATCGTCGTCAAGTCGGACAAGCCCGGCTACGTTCGGCTCTCGGGCCGCTTGAAGCCTGTGGACATGGATCCGCTCTCGGGCCGGGATGCCGAGGCCTTCATCCTCGAGCACGTGCCTCGCGTGTTTATGCCGATGTGGACCGATGTCGGCCAGGTGGACTTCGCTTACGCCGCCGCCGATATCGGGCGTTTCCGTGTCAACGCCTTCCACCAGCGCGGCACGGTCAGCGTGGTTTTCCGTCACATCAAGAGCCAGGTGCCCACCTTTGAGGTTCTCGGTTTGCAATCGGACCCGATCCTCAAACTCGCCAAGGCCAAAGACGGCATCCTGCTCGTCTGCGGCGCCACCGGCTCCGGCAAAAGCTCAACCATGGCCGCGATGTTGAACTGGGTTAACCAGAACATGGATCGCCACATCGTCACGCTCGAGGACCCGATCGAGTTTACGTTTCAGGACGACAAATCCGTCTTCCAGCAGCGTGAGATCGGCCTTGATGTGCCGAACTTCGAAATGGCGATCCGCGCCGTGCTGCGCCAAAACCCCGACATCATTCTGATCGGCGAGATGCGTGACCGCGAGACCTTTGAAACCGCCATCTCCGCCGCCGAGACCGGCCACTTGGTGCTCTCGACCATGCACGCAGGCACCGTGGCGCAATCGCTCACTCGTCTCTTTGAGTTTTTCCCGCCCGACCAACAGCTCCTCGCCCGCCGCCAGGTGGCGAACACTCTCCGCGGCTTCATCTGTCAAAAACTCATCCCCGCCCTCGAAGGCGGCGGCCGCGTGCCCGCCAACGAAATCCTCGCCGCCGACTCTGTCGTGCGAAACTACATCCTCGAGGGCCAGAACGAGAAGGTCCAAGGCCTGCTCGACGCCGGCGCGGACTCGGGTAGCTTCTCCTTCAACCGCGATATCTACCGCCTCATCAAGGCCGGTCTCATCAGCAAGGCGGACGGCCTGCGCTTCTCGCCCAATCCCTCCGCGCTGGAGATGAACCTCAAGGGTATTTTTATGAAGCAATAAACGCCGCGGCATCCTCCGCGTTTTCTGCGATAGTCAGACCGGGCGAAATGCTTTCTTGGCACTTCGCCCGTTTCTTTTTTCCTCGGATGCTCCAATCCCCCAATCGTCAATCCCCAGCATATTCTTCACATGGCCACCGCTATCCTTTTCGCCGGTCAAGGCGCCCAAAAAGTCGGCATGGGCAAGTCGCTCTATGAAAACTCCGCGTCCGCCCGCGCCCTCTACGATGAGGCCGACCGCGTGCTCGGTTGGAGCCTGACCAAGGTTTCCTTCGAGGGGCCCGAAACCGAGCTCACCCAGACCGGAGTGTGCCAGCCTGCGCTCTTTGTTCACGGGCTCGCGTTGCACGCCATCTTGCACGAGCAGGGTAAACTCTCGGACGTCTCGCTCGGCCTCGGTCTCTCGCTCGGCGAGGTCACCGCCTACACCGCCGCCGGAGTGTTCGACTTCGCCACCGGCCTGCGCGTCGTCGCCGAGCGCGGTCGCCTCATGCAGGTCGCCTGCGAGCAATCCCTCGGCGGCATGGCCGCCGTCATCGGAGAGGAGCGCGCCAAGGTCGCCGAGTTGTGCGCTGCCTTCGATGTCGAGGCCGCCAATTTCAACGCCCCCGGTCAGATCATCATTTCCGGCGAAAAGGCCAAGGTGGACGCCGCCGTCGCCGCCGCCAAGGACCTCGGTATCAAGCGCATCATCGCGCTGAATGTCGCCGGCGCCTACCACTCGCGCCTCATGGAGCCCGCGCGCGCCGCCTTCGCAGCGTTCCTCGACACCATTCCTTTCGCCGCCCCGAAGTTCACCGTGTTCACCAACACCACCGGCCAGGCCATCTCCGACCCCGCCGCGATCAAGGCCGCCCTCGTCAAACAGGTCGTCTCCTCCGTGCTCTGGGAGGACTGCATGCGCTCCGCCGTCGCCGCCGGTGTCGCCGCCAACGGCGCGCCGCCGACTTTTCTCGAGCTCGGGCCGGGTGCCGTCCTCGCCGGCCTCGCCAAGCGCACTGACAAGGCCTGGGCCGTGCGCAGCTTCTCCGAATTTGCCGATTGCACGGCGTGAGCGCCCGTTTCCCCGTCACTTAATCGTAACGCTCCGAGGTGTGGCTGCGCTCGCCGTGCCGCCAAAACTTCCCCCAACTGCGCGCCATGCGCGTAGTCCTCACTTCCCACGGTTCCACCGGCGATATCTATCCGGTCATAGCCCTTGGCGTCGCCCTGCAAAAGGCCGGCCACTCGGTCCGCTTCGCCACTATTCCGAATTATCAGGCGGACGTGGAAGGCGCCGGCTTGGAGTTTTATCCGCTCTGCCCGAATTGGGAGCAGGCCGATCTCGTCTATTGGATGGGTCGCCTCAATAAAATCCGCAGCCCTATCTACCAACTGCGCGAGATCTACGTCGGCGCCCGCGCTTACATCCCCGAGATGATCGCCCAGATGGACGCCATCATGCCCGAGACCGACCTGCTCGTCTCCAGCTACCTTTTCCCGATGAACAAGGGCATCGCCGACCGCCACGGTGTCCCCTTTGCCACCCTCGCTTTCGCGCCCCACGTCGTCCCCTCGCCGGACTACCCGCCGGAAAACATTCCCTCTCCGACCTGGCTCGGACGCACCACCCGCCGCGCCTGGAACCGCTGGCTCTGGAAAACCGGCAACGCGATCGTGGACCGCGTGATCAACACCTCCATCGCCGACGCCCTCCGCGCGGCCGATCTGCCCAAGGTGCGTAACTTTTTCTCCCGCCCCGCCGAGCGCGTGCTCGTGACTGTCTCCGATAAACTTTTCCGTCCCCCGCAAGCCGAGATAGACCCGCGCTTCCGCTTCACCGGCTACTACCGTTGGCAATCCGCCACCAGCCCGACGCTTGACGCCGAGATGCGCGAATTCACCGCCGACGTCCCGGGCGGCAAGGTCCCGGTGCTCACCTTCGGAAGCATGGTTTACGAGCAACCGGGCGTGTGGATGGAGCGCTTCATCCGCGCCTGGCCGCGCGACCGCAAGATCGTCGTCCAGCGCGGCTGGGCCCAGTTTCCCCAGTTCGGCGATGCGCCGAACATTCGGATCGTCGGCAAGGTTTCGCACGACCAACTCTTCCAACACGCTTCCGCCGTCATCCACCACGGCGGCGCCGGCACCACCGCCAGCGCGCTCCACGCCGGCGTGCCTCAGATCGTGGTGCCTCACATCGGCGACCAGGAGTTTTTCGGCGCGGAGGTTGAACGCTTTGGTTGCGGTTTTCGTCTTAAAAAAGCCGTCTGGCCGGAGCAACTCCACCACGCTCTGGATCGCCTCGCCGCCTCGCCCGATCACGCCAGGCGTGCCGCAGAGGTGCGGGCGCAACTGCTCGCCGAGGATGGTCCCGCCAACGCCATCCGCGAGCTGGAGGCCTTCGTGGTCGAGGTCCGCGGGGCTGCGCTCGTCTGACGCTTCGCCGGCGCCGGCGCTCAGCGGTTGTCACTGCGCATCGGCAGTCTATCTTCGGCTTGGATGTCTGCCAACCACACCGCGCCCGATCTCACCCGTCACCCGCCGCGCAGTCCGCGCGCGCAGCTCGGCGGCTACGTGCAGCTGCCGCGCATCCTCGACAAAGCCCGGGCCGCCGCCGCCGGTTGCCTCGGTGCCTACGATTTTCCTGCGCCGCTCGACCGCCATTTTTACCTCTTCACCGGGCTCTCCGCTGACGAATTACTGGCCCTCGTGCAAACTGGCGCAAGTGACACTGAAGTGCTTTCGTGGATACAAGCGCGCGCCGCACGTGCGCCGTCCGAGATCACCGCCTGGTCGGTGTGGCTGGCCGGTCACGCGCCCGCCGACGCCGAGATGCACGCCTGGTTCGCCGAAGAGATCGCCCGCCTCGCGCCCGGCCGCGACGACATCCATACCTATTTCGATTTGCTCGAGCTCGACGACTATGTGAGTTTTAGTGGCCGGGGCTGATCCACGTCGGTTCGAATCAGTGGAGGATCAAACGTGAGCTTATTGGCTCCTCCGACCCGGCTCACAGCTCCGTGTATTTCGCGCTGCGCCCCTTGGCTTTATCGACTGGGTATTTCGCTGCGTTGTGGGCCATTTTGCGCTCGATGGCGGCGGCCACGTCTATGCCGGTCATGTTGGCAAATTCGAGTGCGTAGATTACCACGTCGGCGAGCTCTTCCTCGATTTTTGCCCGCCGCACGCGATCTTCGCATACCTTCGTGCGCGAAGCCTCGGGCGTGTCCCACAAGAAGTGTTCCATCAACTCCCCCGCCTCGGCGGCGAGGGCCATGCTGAGGTTCTTCGGCGCGTGGAATTGCTCCCAATCCCTCTCCCGCGCGAAGGCCAGCACGCGCGCCTTGATCTCGCCCACCGTCGTTTTCGCATCCGTCAAATTCGCGGTTTCCATGCCGACACCACACTCCCGCCACGCGTCGCCGCCAAGCCCCATTTCGGGCGGGCGGGGGACCGCCGGGCACGCCACTGCTACAACAACCGCAAAAACTCCGCCGGCGTCGGAGCCGTCGCCACGAAGTTATGCACGCGGCCGCCGTGCTCGTAGTCGAAGCGGGTCTGGTGCGAGTGCAGGCAGAGACGCTTCAAGCCCGTCGCCTTGGCCAGCGCGCGGTTCGCGCCGAAGTCGCCGTAGGTCGCGTCGCCGACGATGGGCAGGTGGCGCTGGGTGCATTGCACGCGCAGTTGATGGCTGCGGCCGGTGCGTGGAGTGAGTTCGATCAAGGCCAGCGGCAGGGCGGCGTCGCGGCGTTGCTTGAGCACGCGCATACTCGACTCGGCGGGAATGTTGCCTCCTGTGCCGGTGCGCACCCGGGCGGCGCGTTTTTCGACCGCGAGTTGATCCTTCCAGATTGCGCTGGTCTGCGCGGGTTTTCCAAAAACCAGCGCATGGTAGATTTTCGTGATGTGTTTCTCCCGAAACAGGGCGCGGATGCGCTGGGCCAGAGCGATGTCGGTCACGCCAAGGATCACCCCCGAGGTGTGCGAATCGAGGCGGTTGAGCAGATATAACCGCCGCTCGCCGCCACTGGCCGCCGTCCAGCTGAAGAACTCTCCTTCCATCAGGTAATCGCAGGTCAGCAGGGCGCGCGCTTGTTCGCTGCGCATGTTGGGATGCGAGAGTGTGCCGGCGGGTTTGTTGAAGGCGAAGAGGCCGCCGGGCCCGCGCGCGATCACCTCCACGTCATCGCCGAGGGGAAAGCCGTCCTCCCCGCGTAACTGCGGCGGAGGAACTGCACCACTGGAACTGCGTTCGGCTTGGGTCATTGGTAAAAAAATCTGAACGTCATCTCCTGCTCGCGGCCGAGCACCGCGATCATGTCTTCGCTCCAGTCGCCGTAGGGAGCGCGTTCGGTGATGGCGCTGATGCAGAGGTATTCGGCGGTCCGCTCGGCCGGGCTTTCCACTTTCACGATTTCGGAAATGTTTCCGGCCGAGTTTATCTTGAAGGTCACGCGGACGATCGTTCCCCGGGTTGGATAGATCGGACTGCGAATAATCAGGCGTTCCCACTGCGCTTGCACGGCGTCAATCAGGCGCTGGATGTATTCACCGTAGGCGCTCCATTTCGCGTCGTAGGCCAGGGCGCCGACATTCTTGGTTCCTTGTTCGTTCAAGATCGTCTCGGTCTGGCGCGCGTTGACCGCGCGGGTGGCGAGGCTGGGTCGTGCTTGCGGGCGCTCGCGCTGGATGCGGGGCGTGCCTGCGAAGTAGCCTTGGCCACTCGTCTGGCCGTCGGGCTTGCCTTCCACGCGGGGCTCCTGGCTCGTGCCGGTTGCGCCCGGCAGGGCGGTGATCGTGCTGCCCGCACTTCCGTCTGCGGTGCCGAGTAATTCCTCCGAGCCGCGCAGGGGGTTCGATTCCTTCGCGGGCGGGGTCTGCGACGGCGGGGTGGCAGTGCTGGGCATGACCAGCGCCTGCTCTGGCTGCGGCGGCGTGAACACGGGCTTAAACTCCATCGAGGCCGGAATCTCTTTTTCCTGGAGCTGCCCGCTCACGATCGCAGTCGTGTTTTCATCCGGTTTGCCGTCGGACTTGGGCGCGTCGCTTGTGCTTTCCGGCGAGGGCACGGGCTGGGCGACTTGCTGGTTTTGCGCGCCGACATTGGGTGTTTCGTCCGGCATGTTGTCCGGGGCGGCAGGGTTGATCTCGACAAACTTGAGCGGCGGCGTGGCAGCTTTCGCCGGGTCGGTTTCGGGTGGTTTCGCAAGGGCTTCGCTCAGCTCGATCTGAAAACTCCGCGAGGCCGCATCGTCCGCCGCCGGAGTGTCGGGCAGGAAATAGTTTTTCGGCAGCCAGAAGGCCAGCAGCGCCAGCAACACGTGCGCGAGGATCGTGCCGACGACACCCGCGCGCCACGCCGGCGAACGCTCCGCGAGCGCGTGACGTTTCCGCTCCCGGGCGGGTCGGCGTGGCGTGGAAACAGTGGACGGCTTCGGCATTAGTCTGCGGCGCAGTCAGCGGAGGACACCGTGGCGGGTCAAAAGTTCTCTCACTTCATCCTGTGGCAGGCCCACGACATTGGAAAGCGATCCGGTCCGCTCCGCCACCAGAAGATCACCGCTCTCCTGGATCGCATAGGCTCCGGCCTTGTCGAGCACGTGCACGCGCGCGAGGTAGGTTTCGATCACGTTGTCGTCATAGACCTTGAATTTCACCTCGGTCGCGACCCCGAGGTCTTCGCGCACGCCGCGCGCCGCGTGCCGCAGCGCCACTCCGGTGAAGACCGTGTGCGTGCTTCC
>JAIYBI010000484.1 GCA_027488595.1 Opitutaceae bacterium
CCGGTCTCTTATGGCCTGGTCGCGGATGCGAATAAAGCTTTGGACGTATTGGCGATACTGGCCGACGAGGGTGTTGCGTAGATCGAAAACGTCCATGGGAGACTTACATTAGTTAGCTCCTTAGAATTGCTTAAAAAAAATGTATGTCGAGCCACCGATTTGCCCTCCGTCCGATGTGGCAAAAAGAAAAGCCCCGGAGCGACTTACGCTCCGGGGCTTGCTGGGTGGATTAGGGTGATGTTTAGCTGCCGGTGACCTTGCGGGCGCAGACGGAGGACGTGACGCGTATGTCTTCCGACCAATCGACGGCGAGGATGTCGGAGCGGGCGGAGTCCTCGCGATACATACGAACCACGTCCACGCCGCCACGGCGCAGGCGGAAGGTTTTCATGAAGCTGGGATCGTAGAGAGTGGGGCTCTGGCTGGCGTGGAAGATCACCAATTGCTGGCCGATGATGTTCACGTTGGCCTTGGCCGCGCCGAGCTTGGCGGTGTCCTTGGCGAGGATGCCGACGCGGATGTCGATGCTTGGATTAGGCGGCCACCGTGATCAATGTATACCAGCGCATGGTTAGCAGTGGCTGAGGTTACCGCGAAGTGGTTTCACTCCCCGGCGGTGGGGTAAAGGTGACGGACAGGAAGATTGCCGATTGAACGCTCGGCACGCAGCGCGCTTTTGCTTGGGTTTTGCACGAATTTCGGGAAGGGTGGCGGAGTCACAGGCGGCGCGGGATGTGCCTAGAGGGGCAAGGGGCGGGTGTCGGTGTGCCGCTCGTAGGTGGCGGCGGAGGCATTTGCGGTGCGGCGGGATGCTGATCGAAATAGCGAGGCAGCGCGGCCCTGAGCTGCGTCAAAGTATGGCCGGCGCGAATGGAGTTAGAAAGCGCGAGCTCGACGCCCCAGCGAGCGCGCTCGGATTCGTTGAGAGCGGCACGGTAGAGCTCGACGCAATTCGCAAGGGATTGATCGGCGGCGTTCATGCTGCGGGTGCCCTCCGGTTGGCGTTACAATACACGACGGGAGCGTCGTGAGCGGTGGCGCGGAATTGCTTCGAGTTGTGGCCGTAGTGGAGGCCAATGAATGGCTCCTCCCCTGTCTCGCGATTCTTCCAACATAGGAGCACCGCCGCGAAATCGTTTTTGACTTTATCTTCAACGGTGCCGTTCGCGCTGGCGGCGCTGGCTTTTGCGAATTTCTCCTCGCGCTCCTTGTTTCGCCAAAAGGTGAAGCCGTTGTGAACCAAATCGGTGATCGCGGCGGCACCGCGTATGTCGAGCTTGCCGGGTGGCTTGGTCTCGTCGTCTCGCTTTCGAGAGTGGGCAACCAAGTGGATGTGAACCTTGTGTGTGGCGGCAAACGCAACGAGGGCCGAAACGAAATCCTTTTGCCCATCGTAATTGTCCTCGGCGATTCCAACCCGGAGTAGCGAATCGATGACGATACGCTTGATGCCGTAGCGTCGGACGGCGTAGGCGAAGGTTGGCAGGAAGTCGCGCCACGGCTTCACGCCTACGACATCGTAAAACCAGAAACCGTTGCCGAGCCATTGAGTCGAAGTGTCGGCGTCGGCGCGGCAGGCGGGACGACCTGCAAGGGCCATCGTTGCGAGGGTGGCGACGGTCTTAACGGCAGGCATCTCGAATGACGCGATCAGAACGCGGGCGCCGGTTTGCGCGTAATCATGGAGAACGACTTGATTCAGGACGTGGCTTTTCCCGTGCCCGCTCCATCCCGTCCAAATAGTGACTTCCCCAGGGCGAGCGCGCCACGGAATGCGCTCAAAGCCCCACGGGAGTTCAGAGCCGAGGAGATCGGGCGTCGGGTTCAGTTCCGTCCATAGGGCGTTGCCGAGTTCCCCCGCGTTTCGCAGCTCGACCGGATCAAGGGTCTTGGCGTGGTCTATCGCCTCAATGAAATCAGGCTCAAGGAACCTGCCCGAGCACTCCGCTTCGTTCGCGTCCTTATACCCGGCCAGAATCACGCGATAGCACCGCTCGCGTCCTAGCCTCTCGGCAATAGCTTCGGCGCAGGCGTGCCCCGGTTCATCGGCGTCGGTGCAAACGTAGATGCTATCAAAGCGCGTGAGGGCGTCGTAATCGTGCTCAATCCAGTCGAGGTTTTTGACGCCGGATGGAATAGAGAGGGCGGGAAATCTCCAGCCCGCCACGGTAAGGGCGTCAATCTCCCCTTCGGTTATCACGATAGATCGGGCGTCTTTGCTGATTGCCTGCCAGCCAAACAGGCGCGGGCGGGAATCAGCCGTCGCCCAGATCACTTTCTTTCCACCCTCCGCCCGGTTGACGCCGAGATACTTGACCATCTCAACGGCCAGGCCTCGATTGTCGAAGATCGGAAACACGCAGGTCGGCCCGTGCTTCGAGTGGGTGAGTTGCTGGACGCGGTAAGCGTGCAACACCGCAGGCTCCAGCTTGCGAACCTTCGTCAGGTAGTCGAAGACCGGCCCGCCGTTCGTGATCGGTTCGTGCTGGTCGAGTGCTGGACGCACGAACCGCTTGGCGACGGCAGCCGGGGCAAAGCTCCGGCGCGTCTCGTCATCGCGCAGGCCGAGCCAGTCTTTGGCCTGCTTGAGGGCGTCGCAGAAAGATACCGATTTCACGGCCTTCCAGAGGTCAAGGAGGTCTCCACCCTCGCCAGATGCGAAATCGGCCCAAACGCCGGCCTTGCCACCGACAAGATGGACCTTGAGCGAGCTACCGGACTCCCCGGCGGCCGAGCCAGTGCACCATTCGACACCTTGGCGTTTGCCGTTGGGAAGGAGGTAAGCCGCGACCTCTTCAGTTCGGGCGGTGAGCATGTCTTTGATTATGTTTGCGGGTGTCATCGGAGGGTGGCGGCTGTGCTGCCGCGATAGGGGGTGGGGGTTTTGGCGGCGCTGGCTTTGACGTCACCGCCCCGATCCTGAGCGCGTTCGAGCCATCCGGTGATAAATCGGAGCCAATTCGATTTACGGGCCTTCGTCGGGTTTGCCGCCAACCACGCCGCCATACGGGCAAGCTGGGTGTCGAGGTCACATGCGGGGAATGCATTGCCCCACTGCTGCCGCATCTGCTCGGTGATTCCTTGCCATCCAGACTCGGCCGACCATGTGACCGGACAGGGCGTCCGCCCCTTCCTGCTCTTCGGTCGAGCGGTCGAGACAGAAGGAGATTCTTTCTCTTCTTCTCCTTCTTCTATACTTCTCGGCCACGTATTTGAAAGTCCGTGACCTAACCTCCCGTCAAAGTGACCGGAGGTCCGGGCAATCTGACCGGAGGTCCCGTCAAAGTGACCTGCCCCTTCGGCATTGGAGGATGAACCGTCCAGACGCCACACGAGTTCGTAGATGGACGGCAAATTCTCCCCGATCTCGTTTTGACGAGGCTGAACGCGGATCAGGCCGGCGGCCTTCAGGGTCTTCAGGTGGCGCGCGACGGTTCGGTAGCTGCACATGGAGCACGCGGCGATTTCGTTTATCCGCAGTTCGGTCGAACCATGCTGGGTCTTCACGTCGCCTCTGAGCCAGCGGGCTCGGATTGCCGATTTGACGCCGAGAAGCACCGCGACCAGCGCGCCGATGTCCTTGCGGTCTTGGGCGTCCGACAGACGGGCCATCTCCCACGTTCCTACTGGGATGAACGTGTTGGGTTCCGGTGTCGTGGTGTCGGCTGGCGTTTGAGCAGGGAAAAAGGTCTGTGCGGGATCAGGAGTGTGCATGGTGGGCGGGGCCGAGGCGGGGGACCGTTACGGTCTCCGAGGCATCGAGTCGGGCTAGGGCGAGTTGCCGGCGGCGCAGGGCTTCATCGAGCGCGCGGCGTTTACGGTTGATGGATTCGATCTCTGCGACGAGGTGGTCTCGGCGCTGCGAGTTTTGGCGGTCGGCGTTCATTTTGTGCGCCAGTTGTCCGGGTCGAGCCGCTCACGGATGGACAGGACGATAAACGTGGAAGCGGCAAAAAGGCGCTCCAACGGCCAAAGCGCACGGCATGTGACGCGGCGGAGGCGGCTGACCTGGCACCGCGCGGCGGGGATGGTTGCGGCGTGCATGGCTCAGGCGGCGGCGTGGTTCGCCGGGCAGAGGTGTTTCCCATCACGCGCCATCTTTTCAAGAGCGACGCGGGCGCGTTCAACGGGGATCAAAACCCGGCCACGAATGTTTCCTGGGCGGCGGAGGCGGACCAGCTGAATGATGCCGTCGCGCTCCGCGCCATACCACCAGCTACGGGACAAACCGAAAATGCGGTCGGGACCCTTTGGGGGGATGGGGAGCAGTTCAGGGGCAGAGACAGTCTTAGCGAGTTCCGCAAGAATTGCGGGTGCGGCGGTGGTGGTGGAATGTTGTGACATGAAAGCACACACTCGCACCTTCTCCGGCAGCGCCAAATCACCCCACCCCTGTTGAAATCTCAATCTTTCGCAGGGGAAGTTTTCGTTTCGAGATAGCGAGTTAATGCCTCCGTTAGGCCCTCTCTGATGTGCGCGTCGGTGACACTGGGTTTCGATGCGTCGCGATGTTTTCGATTAAGCCACACCTTCCGATTATAGTCTTCGACGGAGTAATCCGAAACCTTGTCCGGAAGAGGGTATTTCAGTAAAAGCCGTTTGTAAGTCGCCCATCTTTTCTGGCGCGCTTTTTCCGCGAATTTTAGCGGGTTCGCTATCTCGTAAAGATCACCGCGTGGCTTTAACCTTCCGCAGTTTTTTGCCGGTTGGATAATCCGCTTGGGTAGTGCTTTGCTCGCACGCAGCTCGTCGTAGCGTTGGGCTTTATCGATTAGCCAGTCCGCAGCCAATCGAGCCCACATCGAAATTTCATCTCTAGTTTTTGGTATGCCTCGCGCCCTCACTTCCCAAGCCCTATATTCAAGACTCTCGACAGGCGCTTTTCGTGCATCGAAACATAGATTTATGAAGTGTTGGTTGAGGTCGTTCAAAACTTCAGCGATAAGCGGGGCGACGATGTTATCTATTTTCCCTGGTTTCTTCAGTCTTTCGTGAGAGAGGTCCTCTAACATTTTAAGCTGTGAGTCTTTGTCATGCAGGGTCGAAAAGCTCGCCTTCGACTGAGGCCAAAAATGAAGCACAGGGAAAGGGGTATCGGTGCATGCCAGTCGCATGAGTTCCCGACGAAACTCGCGAGGCAGGAACGTCAGACCGTTTACTTCATGGCTCCACTTATGGTGAGGGATCGTCTCATGTTTATGCCAGCAATCGTGCAGGGTGGTCGTCGCTAGCACCGCGAGTTCATGAAGTCTAAGGATCGAGATCGAGTCGGCCCCCGTGAAGAAAGCGCATTCGAGCCTTTGAATCAGTTCCTTCGCCTCTTCGTAGATCAGCCCGGAATCGAAGGTGGACGAGATCGTGGCAGGGGTCTGTTCAACCGCCGTGTTGCCTGGGTTCACTGCTTTGGGGGAGGGGGACGAGGGCGTTGTTTTCGCTCGGCGGCGAGGGGCTGGTGATGTCTTTGCCGGTGCGCTGGCCTTGGTGCGTTTCGCTTTCATGCGGTGATGTCAGGGAGCAGGGCAATGGCGGCGCGGCGGGCGCTGGCGTCCGTATGTGTGTAATTTGCGGATACGTCGGCGGAGTCATGGCCTATGAGGTCGCGGGTGACGCTCTCACTCACACCTGACTTTTTGAGCAGGGAGGTGGCGGTGTGCCTCAGCGAATGGAATGAGATTTCGGTCTTCGTGCGTGCTCCGTCGCGTCCCTTGCCGGTGGATTTGTCTTTGGGCGGGTGTGCCTTCACGAGATTCGCCGTTACCATGATGCCGTGAAACTGTTCGGACAGTCGGTTGCTTCCGCCGTCCTTGACCGCGTGAGGGTAAAGCGCGGGGAAAACGGGAGCCTTGGGGTTGTCGCCTCCGTCGAGTGCTTCCAGATAGTCGAGCAGGGGCTTGGCGATGGGAATAAACTGGTGGCGCTTGGTCTTGTTGGTGGTTAGACGGATTTCCTTTTCCACGAGGTCAACGTTGTTCCAAGTGAGGCCGGCGAGATCCTTGAGGCGTTGGCCGGTGTAGAGACCGGCCAAAATCATTCCGCGCCATTCGTCATTCGCCACGGTGAGCAGGGTCTTGATTTCCGGTATCGTGAGGGGGCGGCGCGTCGAGTCAGCCGATGCCAGCACAGGGACCTTGGCGGCGGGATTGCCGTCGGGTAACAGACCGTCGCGCCATGCCGATTGCAGGAATGTGCGGACGATTTTTAGTTTGTTGTTGGCGGTGCGCGGAGTCGCCTTGGCTGCGCTGGCGTCACGCCACGCGGCAACGATGCCGGCGGTGAGATAGGTGATGGACTGGGTTTTCTTCGCGCCAAGATGAGCGAGGAAACCATTGATTGCTCCCGTGTAGGCGGAGTAGGTGACGGCCTCGCACTCGTCTTTTTTCCGTCCGAGCCATTGGTCGGCGTAGGCCTGCACCGTGAACATTTGCAGGGGCGAGCCGTGAATCTGTTCGTGGAGATCGGAGAGCACGCGGCGGGTTTGCGCCTCGGTTGCGCGCTTCGTCGCCACGTTCTCGAATTGTGCGGCGAGCTTCGCGGCTAGTTTCCGGTCGGTGGTCTTGGTGGAACGCTGCACGCGCCGGCCGTCGGCGTCGGTGAAACAGGCAAACCAGTATTTCGTTCCTTTGCGTTTGCGTAGTGAGGGCATGGCCGGAACCTGACAACACAACTGACAACGTGCAAGCCTGTTTTACGTTGTGTTACGTTCGCTTTTACCTAGGGAAGAGCGATTTATGAGACGGCGCGAACAAGTCACTGGTTCGAGCCCAGTAGGGTCCACCATCTTGTCGCCACCTTTCGTAATTCGGAGGGTGGCTTTTTTATGCCGTCGAGCTGCATGGGCATGAAAAAACCGCACCTCCGAAGAGGAGCGGCTTCGGTTTTTGACAGATTGAACGAGCGGTCGAGGCGCGCAGGCAGCTAGACCGATAAGGTCAATCCTCGTCGTCGGTTTCGGGATCGGCGGAGGGGCGGGAGAGCTCTTCGCGGCACTCGCTCATGACCCGAAGCCATACCTCGCGCAGGTCGAACAAGCGGGGCAGGGCGTCCTTGCGGTAGTGGTCGAGGGCGCGGCTGTGCAGGCAGAGTTCCGGATCGAGGGTGGAGAGGGTGGCGTTCAGGTCGCGCAGGGCGCGTTTGAACAGGCTGATGGCCATGGCGTAGTCGCCGAAGTCGAGAGCCGAAATGGCCTGCATGGCTTGGTCTTCGCAGCGCATCAAGGCGGCGTAGTAGTTGAGCACGAGAGGAGGCGGCACGTTTGCGGGAACGGCGGCGACTTGCTCCCATGTTCGCTTAAGGCTCAAAAAGATAGCGCGGGATGCGACGTGAATGGGATTCTTATGGAGGGTGTAGGGCTCGGCTTCGTCCATGTCATCCAAGTCCGAGGCTGAGTCGTCGTCATCATCATCGTCTGCGCCGTCCAGCACGGCTTCACTGGTCCACTCGTCCACTCCCCAACCCATCAGGCGCGCTGATTCGTCGAGGCGCTCGGGGTGGGCACTTAGCTGTTCGTAAAAGGCCAGATAACGCAGGACAATCTCGTCCTGATGGCGCAGGTAGCGCTCCCAATCAAATTCGTTCCAGATCAGCTCCCCGCGATCATCCCAGTTGTTGTCGGAGGGGTTTTCGGAGTTGGTGTTGCTCATTCTTGAGGAGGAAAGGTTATCCTTTTTCCAAGGTGCTTTCACGCGCCCTAAATGCAACGGAAAAGGGGAGATTAATTGTAGGGTCGAAACCATTTTACAGATTGAAATGCCGCGGTCGAAACGATTGCCTGACCTTCCCTCAACCCCGAGCCAATGCCCCGCACTGTCAACCACGCCATCGTTTTATTTGAAGGCCATGTTCAAGGGGTTGGTTTCCGTTATGCCGCGTTGCAAGTGGCCAGGGAGTTCGAGGTCGCCGGCTTTGTTTGCAACCAGCCGGACGGGCGGGTGCGTCTGGAGGCCGAGGGTGCTCCAGCGACGGTGGATGGGTTCATCCAGGCGGTGGGCGAACGTATGCACGGGTTTGTGAAAAACGCGGAACGCGTTATTACGTCGCGTGTCCCTCAGTTTTCCGGTTTTGAAATTCGATGAATACCTCTATTCCCGCCATCTCCATTCAAGGACTCACCAAGGATTTCGCCGTCACTCTGCGCGGGGTAAAACTTCGCGCGGTGGACGACCTCTCGCTTCAGGTTGAGGAAGGCCAGGTTTTCGGCCTGCTCGGCCCCAACGGCTCGGGAAAGAGCACGACGATTAAAATCATCCTCGGCTTGCTCGAGGCCACGGTGGGCGAGGTAAAGGTTTTTGGCGTGCCGAGCCATCAGGTGGAGTCTCGCCGCAATGTCGGCTACTTGCCGGAGGCACCGTATTTCTACCGCTACCTGAGCGGTTATGAGTTGGTGCGTTTTTATGCCCGTGTTTGCGGCGTGCCGAAGGCGCAGCTCAAGGCGAGGGTCGACGACGTGATTGATTGGGTGGGCCTCTCCCAAGCGGCCAATCGGCGTGTCGGCACCTACTCGAAGGGCATGTTGCAGCGCATCGGACTCGCGCAGGCGCTCGTGCATGATCCCAAACTGATCGTGCTGGATGAGCCCACGGCCGGCGTGGACCCGGTCGGTTCGGCGGAGATGTGCGAACTCATCCTCAAACTCAAACGCCAAGGCAAAACCGTGCTAATCACCTCCCACTTGCTCGCGCAGATCGAAGACGTGTGCGACCGCGTGGCCATTTTGGACCATGGCAAACTCATGGTCGAGGGCTCTTTGTTGGAGCTGGTCGGTCAACGCGACCGTCAGGCCTTGATCGTGGATCCGCTTCCGGCGTCGGACATCGAGGCCCTCCGCGAATGGCTGGCCTCGCGAGGCCACGTGCTCAACGCGATCGAGCAACCGCGCGCGCGGCTCGATCAGCTTTTCCTCAGTAAAATCTCCCGTGCGGGACACCTCGGCGGCAACCCGGGCGTTGGCAGCAACGTTGTGCCAAAGTCATCCGTGCCCAAGTCTTCTTCGTCCGCCCCTTCGTTCACCCCGAAAGCCTGATCTTTTTCTCCATGAGCGCCGTTTCCGTTCCCTTTTCGTTTAACCGTCTGGCTCTGATTGCCAGCAACACCTTCCTCGAGGCCGTGCGCCAAAGGCTGTTCAACTTCCTCTTGCTGCTGGCTATCGGCCTCGTCGCGAGCGCGCAGTTTTTCCGCGACTTTAACTTCGGTTCGTCCGAGCTCAAATTCATCGCGGACTTCGGATTTGGCGCTCTGATTTTTTTCGGCTCGGCGCTCACGATCACGGCGACGGCGCAGCTTTTTTTCAGCGAAATTGAAAATCGCACCGCGCTCACTCTGCTTGCGAAGCCGATCTGGCGCGCGGAGTTTGTTTTCGGGAAGTTCCTCGGGGTGTTTTCGGTCATCGGCGTGTTTTGCGCTCTCACCATCGGGTTGATGATGGCGCTGCTTTGGCACCGCGAAGGCCAGTTGATGGCGGCAAATCCGGAGGCCTTCGAGGCGGGCCGGATCATGCGCTACGGGGACTTGTTCATGGTGGGAGTGCTGCAATGGCTGAAGTTTGGCGTGCTCTCGGCAATCGTGCTCTTGATCGCGAGTTTCTCGAACACCAACCTCTACACCGTAGTCACCGGTTTTTTCGCCTTGGTGATCTGTCACCTCCAGTATCTCGCCCGCGATTCCTGGGGCAATGTTGACTCGCTGATTCTGCGCTCCGTGGTGCGCCTGTTGAGTTTTGTGTTCCCGAATTTCCAGCTTTTCAACCTGAGTGACGAGATCGGCCAGGGCGCGGGCCTCGATCCCATGCTGGCCGGACGCGTCGCTCTTTACGCGGTGGTCTACATCGCGGTGATCGGCGGCCTGGCGGTCTACAGTTTCCGGAATCGCGAGATTTGAACCATGCCGTTCGCACTTAATTTTTTACGCTCGGCGCGAACCGGCTTGCTGGTCAGCGTCGGCCTCGTTGCGGCGGGGATTGCTCTGCGTCCACTGGAGGCCCCGGCTTGGGAGGAGGTCCGCTCCCGTCAGCCTTCTCTGCGTCTTGAATCCATCAAAGACGCGCTTGGCCAGGGTGTAACGGTCGGACTGCTGGGCGGCTTTCGCGCCATCGTCGCCGACTTCTTCTGGATCCGCACGAATTATCTCTGGGAAAAATACGACCTGCCGGCGACGCAAACCTCGATTAAACTGGTGACCGCGATAGATCCGCGGCCCACGTATTTCTGGCTCAATGGCAGCCGTATGATCGCCTACGATA
>JAIYBI010000439.1 GCA_027488595.1 Opitutaceae bacterium
ACAACCGCGCCGCCGCCGTCAGCCGTTCCAATTTCCGATGCTCTCCGTCAACGACCCCGACTCCGCTTCAGACGCTGCCGCCGGCCCGCTGGTTTACATCGTGCTCGGCTCCCCCGGCTCGGGCCGCCGTGCGGTTGTGGCGGACTTGATCGGCGCCGGCCTTGATCCGGCGGCGGACCGCGCCCACGTGCTGCTTGCCGCCGACGAGGCGGCGCAGCTTGGTGACGCTGCTTTTGCGTCGGTCTCGCGCTGGACGTGGGATGCGGCGGCGCATGCCATCGTGGCTGGCCCGGAGCTGGTCCCTGCGGGTGTGACCCACTTATTCTTCGTGGTGGACGGCCTCCGTGATCCAGCGGAGCAACTCGAGGCGATCAAGCCCTGGCTTGCGTCGCACGGGCTGGCGGTGGCGCGTATTTTTACCGTGATTGATTGCCAGCTCGCAGAGAAACACGCCGAGCTCGCGCCGTGGTTTGCCGCCTGCGTGCATTTCTCCGACGTCGTGCTTTTGAGCCGCCGCGAAGGCGTGGCGAACAAATGGATGTCGTCCTTCCGTCGCACCTTTGAAGACCAGTGCATGCCCTGCCTTTTCGAGTTCGTGAAAGGCGACGGCCGGGTGAAAAATCCCGCGCTCTTGCTCGACCCCGCGCCGCGCCGGCTCAGCCAGTATTTCGACGCCTCGGAGTGGGATGGTCTCGACCTCGCCGACATTGAGATCGGCGAGTCAGACGACGAGGACGGCGAGACGGTGCGTCCCATCGCCAAGACCGAACTCGACCCCGACGACCAGCCCCCGGTCGATCCCTACCTCGAGCGCAAACAAAACGGACGCCGGGCGATTGAGCTGCCCGACATCCGGAAGTTTTTAGCTTAAGCGTAAAGACGCGGCGCGGAGGTTTTATTCAACCACCGCGCGCCGGTCTCCGCGCTTATTTCGCCGCGTTGACCGCCGCGACGGCGGCGACGAAGGCGCGGGCCTTGGCGGTGACGGCGGCCCAGTTTTTCTCCTTAAACGCCTTCGCCTCGACCAGCGAGCTGCCGGCGGCGGTGGCGAATGCGCCGGCCTTGATGAAGTCGCCAACATTGTCGGCGGTGACGCCGCCGGTGGGCACGAACTCGATCTGGGGCAGCGGGGCTTTGAGTGATTTGATGTAGGCGGGGCCGAAGAATTCGGCGGGGAAAATCTTGGCTGCATCGGCGCCGCATTCCCAGGCGTTGACCACCTCGGTGGGGGTGAGTGCGCCGCTGAAAACCGGCACGCTGTAGCGTTGGCAAAGGGTGATCACATCCGGGCGAAGCGCCGGGGTGACGATGAATCGGGCTCCGGCCAGGATGCCTGCGCGGGCGGTCTCGGCATCGAGCACAGTGCCCAGGCCGAAGAGAAACTCGGGCATCTCGGCGGTGGCCTTTTCCAGCAGGCGGATCGCGCCCGGCGTGGTCATGGTGAGCTCAATGGAAGTGAGCCCGCCTTCGGCGAGTGCGCGGGCGCAGTCGAGCAGCCCGGAGGGATTATCGGCGCGGATGAGGGCGATGACTTTTTCGGTGCTTAGCTTCTGAAGGATTGCGGCTTTGTTCATGGGGATAAGCTTGCACTCAAACGGCGGCGTGCGGTGGCGGCAATCCCGACTTCCCGTGCCCTGGTTATTGCGCAGCACAAACCCGCCTGCGGCCGGGCGGTTCGGTGCGAGCGATGGAGCCTGCTGTTCGAAGGCGGAAAGCGCCCTTGGGAGCGGAATCGGCTCATCGGGCCCGCGGACGCCTCACTTGGTGAGGTCGTAGAGGGCGTAGCCGGCGAGGAGGTTGGGGAGGAGGGCGCAGGGGGTGTGCCAGTCGCCGCGCAAGACGGCGCGGCGGGCGATGCGGTAGCCGCGTTCGGCGCAGAACTCCTCGAAGTCGGCGAGGGTGGCGGGGTTGGCCGGGCTGCTCTCGTGCCAGGGCTGGGGATAGACGGGGTTGCGGGGCTTGCGGCCGTGCAGAAGGGTGTCGTATCGGTTTTTCCAATACCCGTGGTTCACGAAGCCCACCGTCACGACGCGGCCGACGCGCAGGGCCTCGGCGATGACGGCGGAGGGATCGGGCACCTCTTCCAAGGTGCGGGAGCAGATGACGCGGTCGAAATGGGCGTCGGGGAAGGCGGCCATGTAGGCGAGCATGTCGCCCTGGTAGGCGGTGAGGCCGCGGCGCACGCAGGAGGTGATTTTGTCGAAATCGAGGTCCACCCCGACGGCGAAAATCTGCTTGGTCTGCACGAGGGATTCGAGGAGCACGCCGCGACCGCAGCCGAGGTCGAGCACGCGGGAGCGGGGCTCGACCCAGTCGGCGATGATCTGCATATCAACGGTGCGTTTGACGGCGGAGGGAATCATCTGGGTGGGTGGCGAATCACGCCCAAGGCGCGGCGAATGGCAAGAGCGCGCGGGGGCGGAGTCTGGCGGAGAGCGGAGTTTTTAGCGCGAAGACGCGAAGGACGATCCGAAGGTTGGGAAGAAAACCTGATTTAGGTTCGGGCTTTGCGACCTTGGATTGGGAGCTTCGCGTCTTCGCGTTAAAAATCCGAATCCTCAGGGCTCTTGGGGCTCAGTCTTTGCGGAACCAGACGGTGACTTCCTGCCAGCGGGTGCGGCCGGGGTTGAAGCCGGCGAGTTCGACTTTTTCCCAACCGGGGCCGGCGGGGGCGGCGACGGGGGGGCTTTCGCGCCAGCGGCGGCCTTCGGCGGATTGCCAGAATTTTATTGGATCAATCTCGCGACGCAGGGCGATGACCAGGCTGGGATTGGTGCGCGTCATGGCGGCGGCGATGGCGTCCGGTTCGGCACCGACGAAGTCCCAGTGACGGTGGGAGTAGAAAACGAGACTGGGCTCGTTGTAGCGCACGCCTAGGCAGGAGCGGCCCGCCGCGGTGGCCTCGGCGATGGCGGAAATCTGGCTGGAGAGATGGGTGGCGCGCAGGCCGCCGGCGGTGAGCGGCGCGCCGAGGACCGGGCCGATCAACGCGAGGGCGCCGAGCATGGGGCGGCGTTGCACGAGGGTGGCGGCGAAGAGGGCGAGGCCGGAAAGGGCGACCAACGCGCCGGCCATGCCGAGGCGGAAGTGCTCCAAGCCGGGCGGCACCGGGGCGATGATCAGGTAGGCGAGCAAGGCGAGCGGGGCGAAGGCCAGCACGTAGAGCAAGCCGAGGCCGATGTTGCGCCAACGGTTGGCGGGCAGGTCGAGGCCGAGGGCGAGCAGGAGAAACAGCGCGGGGTAGCCCGGCAGCACGTAGTGGGGGAGCTGGGTCGCGTAGGGCGTGAAAATCAGATATGGCGCTAGGGCCCAGCAAGCGAGCCAGGCGACATTCGCGGACCAGCGGCGGCGCGCGCCGAGCCACGCGAGCGGCAGCAGGACGACCCACGGGAAGAGGCTGAGCGGGGCGGTTTTGAGGTAGAAAAACACGCTGTAGTTGCGGGCGTTAAAACCATCGAGGCCGCGATCCACGACGTGTTTGCCAATGCCGACGCGGAAGAAATCCCCGTGGGTAAGGATGAGCGCGGGCACGCCCCAGGCGGCGACGAGCACGAGGGCGAGACCGAGGCCGGGCAGGACGCGAAGGCGCGACCAAGGGAGCGGCTTGCGCCAGAAAACCCAGCGCAGGAGCATCAGGCTGAGCGCGGGCACGGCCCAGGCGATGGGACCCTTGGCGAGGAAGCCGGCGGCTAGGCCGAGCCAGAGCGCCCACCACCAGCGGCGGGCGGCTTTGGCGGACTCGGGGGATATCGCAGCGGCGGGCGCGGTGGTTTCGGGGTCGAGCAGGAGGCGGGCGAGGGCGATCTGGGCGAGGGCGACGCAGGCAATCATCACCATGTCGGCGAGGGCGAGGCGGCCGTGGATGAAGAACTGGAGACAAGTGGCGAGGGCGGCGCCGGCGACGAAGCCGGTGCGGGCGTCGAACCAGCGGCGACCGGCGGCGGCGGTGAGCAGCACGAGGGCGAGGGCGGAGGCGATGCTGGGCAGGCGGGCGCCGAGCTCGGTGACCCCGGCGAGTGCGTAGCCGCCGCGCATGAGCCAGTAGATGAGGATGGGTTTATCGAAACGGTAGTCGCCGTTGAAAGTCGGGACGAACCAGTCGGCGCGCTCCTGCATCTCGCGGGTGGCGGTGGCGAAGCGGGGCTCGTCGCGGTCGAGCAGCGGCAGGGTGGCGGTGCCGGGCAGGAGCACGGCGAGCACGATCAAGGTGAGCCAGACCCAGGCGGGCAGACGCGAAGCGAGACGTTGCAGCATCATGAGGCGGGAGGAGCGGATTTCGTTGCGGCGAGGGAGCGGCGGGCGGCGAGGGCGAAGATGAGGCCGACGAAAACGCCGCAGACCAGGCCGCCGAGGATGTCACTCGGGTAGTGGCGATTCAAATACATGCGCGACCAGCAAACGGCGGCGGCGAAGAGGCCGTAGGGCAGGGCCCAGCGCGGGGCAAGCAGGGCGACGCCCGCGACGAGGCCCCAGGTGTGCGAGGCGTGGCCGGAGGGAAAACTTTGGAAATTCCAGTGAAAGGACAGGGGGTTCAAAGAATCGGGCACGTTGAGGTGGGGGCGGGGGCGGCCGAAGAGGATTTTGAGGACGAGGCCGAGCAGGCCGGCTCCGGCGGCTCCGAGCAGGCCGGCGGCTCCGGCGAGACGCCAGTCGAGGCGATGATAGTAACGGCCGGCGGCCCAGAGCATGACGGCGAGGAAGAGCGGGATGAAGTGGAGTTCGCCCCAGTTGCTGAGTTTTTTCGCGAACTGGATCAGTCCCGGGTCACGGTCGGTGATGATGAGGTCGAGCCAGCGGCGATCGGTGCCGGACGCCGAGGCCCAGAGCATGAAGCCGGTCGCGAGCACGAAGCAGATGAGCGCGAACGGCGAGAGGCAGCGGGCGGCGGGGGTAGCGGCGCGGAGCGGATCGCGCAGATCGTGCCACCAAGGGCGGGGCGCGGCGGGTGGCATGGCTTAGGCGACGTCTTTGATCGCCACCTTGCGCGGGCGCAGATCGAGCCAGAGATTATAGCCGGCGGTGAAGGCGGGGAAGAGATTGGAGAGCACGCCGACGGAGTCGTTTTTGCCCGCGATGAAATACGAAAGCAGCATGAGGCTGCCGACCACGCTCATGATCCAGAACGCGCGCGGGATGACGGGGCGTCCGGCGGCGCGGCTGGCGATGAGTTGCACGATCCAGCGGCCGGCGAAGAGCGTGACGCCGGTGTAGCCGATGAGCTTCCAGGTGGTGACGAAGACCTCGAAGCTGAAGAAGTGAAAATGTAGGATGACCTCGTTCATGGGCGGGTGGCGAAAATGACGAATGACGAATGCCTAATGACGAATGGCGGAGCGGCGGCGTTAGGCTTTGCGGACGGGGAGGATATCCGGCGGGAGGCGGAGCTGGCGGGTGAGCAGCCAGGAGACGCCGGTGAGATCGCGCAGGCCGCGGAGGGCGCGGCCGCCGATGGTGTATTTGGAGACGCCGCGCAGGCGGGGGCGGTGGTTGACCGGGACCTCGACGATGGAGAGGCCGGCGTTTTTCAAGAGGGCGGGGAGGAAGCGGTGCATGCCGTTGAAGGGAACGAGAAAACGGACGTGTTCGCGGCGCATGGCTTTGAGGGAGCAACCGGTGTCGCGGATGCCATCGTGGAGGAAGGCGCGGCGGATTTTGTTGGCGAAGCGGGAGGCGATGCGGCGGTTCCACGTATCCTGACGGTGGAGACGGTAGCCGCAGGCGACATCGGCGGAGGCGAGGGCGGCGACGAGGGCGGGAATGTCGGCGGGGTCGTTCTGGCCGTCGCCATCGAGCATGATGCAGAGCTCGCCGGTGGAATGGTGGAGGCCGGCGTAGAGGGCGGCGCTCTGGCCGCAGTTGTAGGGGAAGGAGACGACCTGGATGCCGGGCTCGGCCTTGAGTTTGGCGAGGGTGCCATCGGTGGAGCCGTCGTCCACGGCGACGATCTCGGCGGCGGGGCACGCGAGGCGGATTTCGCGGAGGAGTTCGGCGACGTTTTCCTCCTCGTTGTAGAAGGGGACGATGATGGAGAGGCGGTCGGTCTTTGGGAGCATGGCCTTGGGCGGGAAGCCCACAGAGCAGCGGGGCGGGTCACAAGCTTCATTCGCGGGGCGGCGAATCGCGTTGCGCGGAGTGATTTTGCCGAAGGAGGATTCGCGGCATGAACGACGCCCCCTCCAGCGGACCGACTTTCAAGGATACGCGCTGGCGCGAGCTGGGGATTCTGGTGGTGGTGGCGGTGTTGTTGACGCCGATCTTTTGGGTGACGCGGCTCGATCTCGTGGCGGCGGGATGGTTTTATGATGCCTCGCTGGCCGAGCCCTGGCCGATGGGGGATGCGTTGATCTGCCAGATTTTTTATTACGCGCCGCCGGTGTTGATCGGATCTATCGTGGTGACGGCGGGGTATTGTTTTGTGACGGGAGGGCGCGGGCCGCTGACACGCGGACGGCGGCGGGCGGGGGTGATCATGTTGCTGGCGG
>JAIYBI010000107.1 GCA_027488595.1 Opitutaceae bacterium
CCATGCGGGCCGCGCGGTCGAAAAAAGCATCGAACAATGGCGGGCGCTGCTCACGCCTGAACAGTTTCGCGTGACGCGGCTGCAAGGCACGGAGCCGCCGTTTCGGAATGCATTCTACGACCATCACGAGGACGGCGTTTATTTCTCCGTGTGCAGCGACACCCCGCTCTTCGACAGCCGCGATAAGTTTGAAAGCGGCACCGGCTGGCCGAGTTTTACCCGCGGGATCGAGCCCGCTTTCGTCGAAGAGCAGGTAGACACCAGCCATGGCATGAGACGCGTGGAGGTGCATTGCGCGGTGGATGGTGCGCACCTCGGACACGTTTTTGAAGACGGACCGCGCCCGACCGGGCTCCGCTTTTGCATTAACTCCGCCGCGCTGCGCTTCATGGCGCGGGCGGACTATGCGGCGTGGCTAAAGGCTCGTGCCGCCGCGTCGGAGGGAGCTGCTTGACCTTAGGCGTATGGCTGGAAGCGGCGCGGCCGCGCACCCTCCCGGCCGCGCTCGCGCCGGTGTGTGTGGGCACGGCGCTGGCGGCACGGCAGGACGCGTTGATCTGGCCGGCGGCGGCGGCGTGTCTAGGCTTCGCGTTGCTGGTGCAGATCGGCACGAACTTCGCGAACGACTATTACGATTTTTTGAAAGGCGCCGACACGGCGGAGCGCGTGGGGCCGCGGCGGGCGGTGGCGAGCGGGCTGATCGCGCCGGGCACGATGCGGGCGGCGATGATCGCGGTGTTTGCGGCGGCGTTCGCGGTCGGGCTCACGTTGCTGGTTTACGGCGGGTGGCCGCTGCTGGTGATCGGAGTGGCGAGCATCCTGTGCGGCGTGGCTTACACGGGCGGGCCGTATCCGCTGGCCTACCACGGACTGGGCGATGTGTTCGTGCTGGTGTTTTTCGGCTTCGTGGCGGTGGGGGCGACGGGCTTCGTGCAGACCGGTTCGTTGACGGCGACGGCGCTAATCGCGGGCGCGGGGGTGGGGGGGCTGGCGGCGAATATTCTGGTGGTTAACAATTATCGCGACGTCGAGACGGACGCGAAAGCGGGCAAACGCACGCTCGTGGTGAAGTGGGGCCGTGGATACGCGCGGATGCAGTTCGCAGCGGCCCATCTGGCGGCGGTGGGCGTGCCGGTGGTGCTTGCCTGGCGGGGCGGGGCGAATCAGGTGGCGGCGCTCGTCGTGGCACTGGCCGCGGGCGCGGCGGCGTTTTGTCAAATCCGGCAGTTGCGGCGGGCGCAGAGTCCGGCGGAGTGCATCGCGCTGCTAGGCAAAACCGGCCGCTGGTTGGCGGTTTACGGCGTGTTGCTGAGCGCGGCGATATGGGTGCGGTGAGCGAACTCGAGTGATCGAGCGAAGGCGGTTGACGGAGTGAGAGTGGGACCTAGCTTGGAGATGACGCCCTGCAGTGTTCGAGTTGTTCTTTATACGCTCTTTGCCTTTGAATCATAACGGGATCCAATCAACCGTGCGCACTCAGCTTGGCCGTTAATCGGACAGCTAACCAGCGCATGGCGGTTCCCACCTTAACTTAAAAAGGTTAAAGCCTTTGAGCATACGGCACAGGCGGGGCGTCACTCCCTTTTTTTCCCAGCCACGCGGGCAACGGGAGACATGAGATGCGGCGGGATGGCTTGGGCACCGACCCGTTCCATTCACTTCGAGGAGGCCTTGGGTTTCTTCTTTTTCACCACGATGGGCTGCTCGATGTTGAGATAAGTCTTCGCCATCATCTGGCTTTCGTAGAATTCAAGCAGGCGCACGCCTTCGCGGGGTTTGACGAGGTCTTGTTTGGTGGCGGTGTCTATCTGGGTTTTGATCTTTCGGCAGAGCTCTTCCCACTGGTATTGCACGCCCTCTATAACCTCGCTCATGCGCACGCCGCTGAGGGTTTCCTCGATGTAGTAGCCGTTGGGCTCGTCGTTTTCGAGGAACACGTGGACCTCGTTGACGCGGCCGAAGAGGTTGTGGAGATCGCCCATGATGTCCTGGTAGGCGCCGGTGAGGAAGACGCCGAGGTAGTAGGGCTTGCCGTTGAGCGGATGGAGCTGGAGGTAGTCCTTGGTGTCCTGAAGATCAATGAAAGTGCCAATCTTGCCGTCGGAGTCGCACGTGATGTCCACAAGGGTGGCGTTGACGGAAGGGTGCTCCTTGAGACGGTGAAGCGGCGCGATGGGGAAGAGTTGCTTGAGCGCCCAGTGGTCGAGCAGGGACTGGAAAACCGAGAAGTTGCAGACGTATTGGTCGGCGAGGAGCTTGTTGAGGTCGCGGAGCTCCTCGGGCACGTAGCCGGCGTTGCGGGTTTCTTGCGCGATCTGCTCGCAGACCTGCCAAAAAATGGACTCGGCGGCGGCGCGGTTTTCGAGGTCGAGGTAGCCGAGGTTGAAGAGTGAGAATGCCTCTTCCTTTTTCTGGGTGGCGTCGTGAAAACGCTCGAGGCGGCCGAGCTTGTGCTTGTTGCGAAGGAGGGTTTCGAGATCGGTGACGACCTTGTGTTTGACCTTGGGCTGGTGCTGCACGCCGAGAGTTTCGCGCTTGTTGATGCGCTCGAATACCTCGACCACGAGCATGGCGTGGGGGGCGACGATGGCGCGGCCGGACTCGGAGACGAGATTCGGAACGGGGACGCCCATGCTGTCGCAGATGTCGCGGACGTTGGCGACGACGTCGCGGGCGTATTCGGCCATGGTGTAGTTCATGGACGACTCGTAGTTCGTCCGGGAGCCGTCGTAGTCAATGCCCAGGCCGCCGCCGACATCGAGGTAGCCCATGGGGAAACCCATCTTGGCGAGCTGGCAGTAAAAGCGCGATGCCTCGATGACGGCGTTCTTGATCGTGAGGATGTTCGGGACCTGCGAGCCGATGTGGAAGTGAACGAGCTTCAGCGCGGAAGTGAGTTTGGCTTTGCGGAGTTTTTCGCAGGCAAAAAGGATCTCGGCGGTGTTAAGGCCGAACTTTGCGTTGTCGCCGGAGGAGGAGGACCATTTGCCCTCGCCGCGGGTTTGGAGTTTGGCGCGGAAACCGATCAGCGGGTCAACGCCGACCTCGGCGGCGACGCGGATGATGTCGTCCACCTCGCTGAGTTGTTCGACGACGATGATGATTTTCTTGCCCAGTTTGCGGCCGAGCAGGGCGATGCGGATGTAGTCGTGGTCTTTGTAGCCGTTGCAGATGATGAGGGAGTCGGCCCCCTCGTGCATGGCGAGGGCGATCATGAGTTCGGGCTTGGAGCCGGCCTCAAGGCCGTAGTTGAAGCCGTCGCTGGCGGACACGATCTCCTCGACGACTTCGCGGAGCTGGTTGACCTTGATGGGGAATACGCCGCGGTATTCCCCCTCGTAAGCCTCGTCCTTTATCGCTTTGTGAAAGAGCTCGTTAAGCTGGGTGACGCGATGGCGGAGCAGGTCCTGGAAACGGATGACCAGCGGGGCCTTGAGGCCCATGCTCACGGCCTCGTCAACGATGTCCATAACGCGTATGGAGGTGCCGTCGGCGAGGGGTTGCACGGAGACGGTGCCATCGTCATCGACGGCGAAATGGCCGCCGCCCCAGCGTTTGAAGCCGTAGAGCTCTTCGGATTGGGCGGAGGACCAGGCGGGGGCGGATTTGCTTTTCACGGATGGGGAGTGGGACGGGTTATGGCTTGCGTTCTTAAATGCGGACACGGTTATCTCGCGATTCCTCGTCTGAATATCACGACAAGCAATTCTGAAAATGACCTACACCACTGATTCCCTCCTCTTCGTTGCTCAAGCTGCTCCCGGCGCCAATCCCAACGCCGGTATGATGAACATGATTTTCATCGGCCTCATGTTTGCCGCGATGTGGTTCCTGATCATCGCTCCCCAGCGCAAAAAGCAGAAGGAACACGCAAAACTTATCTCCGAACTCGATACCGGTGACGAGATTCTCACCGCCGGCGGCATCTATGGCGAGATCACCAACAAGAAGGAAGACCGTTTCGTTGTTCGCATCGCCGACGGTGTGAAGATCGAGGTCAGCAAGGCCTTCGTCCAATCCGTCGTAAGCAAATCCGGCTCAGGGAAGAACTGAGTCCCCGCCCGTTTTCTTCGCGACATCGGTGGATCGCCGGTGTCGCTTTGTTTTTGCCCTTTTCTCCAGCGATCCCGTCTCTTGCCCCTTATCGCCACCCCCTCTTCCCCTGTTTTTTGGCAGCGCGTCCCCAGGGGCCGCCGCCCCCGCATTTTTTTAACCAAACAAAACCACCATGCTTAAACGCAATCTCTGGAAACTTATCCTGAGTCTCGCCGTCGTGCTGTGGGCGTCGGTCTCGCTGTTCCCCATTCAGGATCGCGAGTTCCCCGTCTATGTGCGCGATCAGGCCGAGGCTCGCTCCGAGGAGTTCGGCAAACTCCTCGACGAGGCGAAAGCCCGCTACGACGCCAAGCAGGCCCCCTCCGTCTTCGTCGGCCTTCGCGATATCGCCAACGAGCGCAAGATTGACCTAGCCACGCTCTACTTCCCGCAAATCCCGCTCGAGAGCTCCCTGCGGAATACCACCAAGCGCAACAATCTCCTCCTCGATCACCTGCTCAAAAAATCGAAGGGCCACCTCCAACTCGGTCTCGACCTTAGGGGCGGCGTCGCCTTCACCCTCGAGGTGGACGAGAAAGCCGCCGCCCAAGTCGGCGAGCGCGAACGCACCGAGAAGCTCGGCAAGGCCATCGAGATCATCGGTGACCGCATCAACGGCCTCGGCGTCGCCGAGCCCATCGTCCGCCCCGTCGGCGCCAATCGCATCGAGGTCCAGCTCGCCGGCGTAAACACCCGCGACAACCCCGAGGTGCTCGACGCGGTCAAAAAGCCCGCCCGCCTCGATTTCCGCCTCGTTTATCCAAACGCCCGCCCCGGCCAGGCCGACGCGGATGTGCCGCCGCTTTACGAGGTGAAAACCATCGAGCGCGAGGGATCCAAGGGCGAGACCATCACCGATGAGCTCTACGTCAAACGCACCGCCGAGATGACCGGCGACGGCGTGGACAGCGCGTTCCCCACCGTGGACGAGTTCGGTCGTTATCGTATCAACCTCCGCTTCAGCTCGGCCGGCAGCAAACAGTTCGCCGCCGTCACCGCCGAGGTCGCCCGCCAGACCCAGGAGCTCCGCTCCCGCGGCGGCGATCCTCGAGCCAGCGCCCAGCTCGCCATCCTTCTTGATGGCAAAGTTTACTCCGCCCCCGGTGTGCAGGAAGAGATTGCCGGCGGCTCCGCCGTCATCACCGGCCAGTTCACCCGCCGCGAGGCCGAGGAGCTTGCCAACGTGTTGAACAACCCCCTCGACCTGCCCCTGCTCGTCCGCGAGCAATACGAGGTCGGCCCCTCGCTCGCCCAGGACGCCATTGATAGCGGCGTTCGCGCCGCCGTGATCGGCACCGCACTCGTGGCCGCGTTCATGGTCACCTACTACACCATCGGCGGCGGCATCGCGTTAATCGCACTCGGGTTTAACGTGCTTATCGTTTTCGCAACCATGGCCTCGCTCGGTGCGACGCTCACGCTGCCCGGCCTCGCCGGTATCGTGCTGACCCTCGGCATGGCGGTGGACGCGAACATCCTCATCTTCGAGCGCATGCGCGACGAACTCGCACTGGGCAAGTCACTGCCCTCCGCCCACACCGCCGGTTACGACCGCGCTTTCACGACGATTCTTGATGCCCACGTCACCCAGCTTGCAATTTGCGCGGTGATGATCGGCCTCGGCACCGGTCCCATCAAGGGCTTCGGCGTCACCCTCGCGATCGGCGTGTTCTCCACGCTGTTCTCCGTGCTCGTCGTCGGCCATCTCATCCTCGATTGGCTCATCGCCGGCGGCGTCGTCAAGAAGCTCGCCATGATGCCGCCCATCCGCATCGGCGCGGTGGATTTTGTTAAACTCGGCAAACCCGCCTTCATCGTCTCTTGGGCGATCGTGCTGGCTTCAGCCGTCCTCGTATTCGTCAAGGGTGACAAAATCTACGGCATAGACTTCCTCGGCGGAGACATCGCCACGCTCACCTTCGAGAAACGCCTCGACCCTTCCGAGATCCAAAAAATCGCCGTCTCGCAAGGCATCACCGAGACCACGCCGACCTATGTTTCACCTATTGGTGGCGGCACCGAAACCCTGCGCATCGAGACGCCGTTCGACCAGTCGGCCATCCTGGTAAAGGCGCTGAAAAGCGCCCATCCGGAAGCCGGTCTCACCCAGATCGGTGAAAACCGCATCGGTCCCTCCATCGGCGGCGAGGTGAAGAAAAACGCCCTCATCTCCCTCGCGCTCTCCATGGTCATCATTCTGCTCTACGTCGCGCTCCGCTTCGAGTGGGGCTTTGGCGTCGGCGCAGTCGTGGCGTCCATCCACGATATTCTGATGACGATCGGCATCTTCGTCCTTTTCGGCCACCAGTTCTCCGCGCCCATGGTCGCGGCCATCCTGGCCATCGCCGGCTACTCGATCAACGACACCGTCGTCGTCTTCGACCGCATCCGCGAGGAAATGAAAAACAACCCGACCGGTAATCTGCGCGACATCATCAACCTCTCCCTGCGCCGCGTGTTCTCCCGCTCCATCCTCACCAGCGTGACGGTGCTGCTCACCGCGATAGCCCTCTTCGTCGCCGGCACGGGCGTCATGCGCGACCTCGCCTTCACCTTCATCATCGGCATCATCACCGGTGCCTTCTCCTCCGTCTTCATTGCTTCGCCGGTGTTTTACTGGTGGCACAAGGGCGACCGCGGAAAGGTGGATGCGGACGACAAACGCAAGGTCTACGACTGGGAAGTCCAGACCAAGGCCTCCCGCTAAGCGCCGAGTCGCGCCGCTCACGGCGCGCGTTTGCCGGCAGAGCCGGCCGTCACCTTGGTGCCCGGGCCGGCCTTCCAGCCCGTCCGGCCCCGGGGTGATGGTTGCCGATGCCGGTTGCGTGCGTTCCAAGCGATGCCTTCGCGCTCTTCCGAAGCCCATGCGTTGGATCTACCAACCTTCCTCGCCCGCCCAGGTGGCGAGCCTCGCCCAGGCGGCGTCCGTCACGCCCGTGACGGCCGAGCTCCTGCTGCGTGTCGGCGTCGCCGATGCTTCAAATGCGGAGCTGTTTCTGCGCCCAACCCTCGCTTCGCTGGCGGACCCGTTTTTGCTGAAGCACCTCGACCGCGCCACCGCCCGTCTGCGCCTCGCCATCGCGGAGAAGCAGGACATCGTTGTCCTCGGCGATTACGATGTGGACGGGGTCAGCAGCACCGCGCTGCTCGTGAGCATTTTGCGCCGCTTCGGCGCCGCCCCGCGCTTCTTCGTGCCGCGTCGCATGGAGGACGGCTACGGCCTTTCGCGCAGTGTGATTGACCGCGCACTCGAGGGCGGACGCCCCGCACTGTTTATCGCGCTCGATTGCGGCACCAACTCCCGGGACGAGGTGGCTTATCTGGTCTCGCTCGGGGTGGACGTGCTCGTGGTGGATCACCACCGCTCCAAGGAGGCGCCCATGACCGCCGGCATTCTCGTCAACCCCCACGCCCACGACGAGGCGGGCGACGACGAATGGCGCAACCTCTGCACCGTCGGTCTCGTGTTCAAACTCGTGCACGGTCTGGTGAAGGAACTGCGCGCCGAAAACAATCCGGTCGCCCATGCGATCAAGCTGCGCGACTACCTCGACCTCGTCGCCCTCGGCACCGTGGCCGACCTCGTGCCCCTGCTGGGCGAGAACCGCACCATGGCCCGCCACGGCCTGCGCATCCTGCAGAATGCCGATCGTCCCGGCCTTCGCGCGCTGATGGACATCGCCGGCGTGCGTCAGGGGCAGACCATCATGCCGGTGGACGTTTCCTTCCGTCTCGGGCCGCGCATCAACGCCTCCGGCCGCCTCGCCGACGCCGCGCTCTCAGTCGAGCTGATGCTCAGCAACGACGAGCATTTCTGCCGCGAGACCGCGCGCCAGCTCGATGCCTTCAACCGCGAGCGGCAGGATATCGAGCGCCAGATCACCGACGAGGCCGAGCACATGGTGGAGACACAGTTTCGGGATTCGCCCGGCATCGTGCTTTACGCCGACGGCTGGCACCCCGGCGTGGTCGGCATCGTGGCCGGCCGGATCAGCCGGAAACACAACCGCCCCTGCATCGTTCTGGGCAACGAAGGCGTGCTGGCCAAGGGATCGGGCCGCAGCGTGGACGGGATTAATCTCATCGAAGTGCTCGCAGGATGCTCGGACCTGCTCTCCAGTTGGGGTGGCCACCCGATGGCGGTTGGCGTTGCCCTCAGTAAGGATAAACTGGATACGTTTCGGGCTGCGTTTGCCGAGGGAATCACCCGCTGGACGCAGGGCCGCACCAGCGAACGCGAGCTCACCATCGCGGCGTGGCTGACCATTGAGCAAGTGCGCGAGTCTTTGATGGATGAGCTCGAGCTGCTGCACCCCTTTGGCATGGCCAATCCGGAGCCGGTCTTCGGGCTGCGCGGCGTGGTGCTGCGGCAGCGGCCCGACGTATTCAAGGGCCAGCATTTCCGTTTCCAATTGGAGGATAAGCAGCGCCGCCGCCTTTTCGGCGTGGCCTGGAAGATGGCCGACCGGATGCCGCCGGTTGGAGTTCCGGTGGACATGGCGGTGGAGCTGGCTTGGAACCATTTCAACGACCGAAAAACGCTTCAGCTCGAACTGGTGGATTGGCGCCCCAGCGAGTGAGCTTCGGTCTGGTTCGGGCGCTCAAGCTAACCCGGATACTTTTTGGCGAAAGCCTAGTATTTACGGTTTGAACGCGAAACTCTCGCACGGATGGTGCTAACGGGTGGCTGATGAAATCCGGCTCATTCTACCCGCGCCTGCTCGCGACCACTTTCCTTCTGGTGGCGGGGGTGACTCCGCTGCTTAGTGCCTTACCGACCACCGCAGACGGACTCCAATTGGCTTTCGTAGAACTTAACCCGACCCGAACCCAAGTGCTCACCCCCGATCAAATCGCTCAGGAACTTTCCACCTTGGCCGGCTGGGAGGCGAAGGAGGGCATGATTTCCAAGACTTATTTGTTTCCCGGTTTTTCCGATGCCGTGGCGTTTATCGTGCGTATCTCCCATCCGCTTGAGGCGCTGGATCACCACCCGGAGATTCGGAACGTTTACGGAAAGGTTTTCGTCGGCTTCACCACGCACGATCAGGGCAACAAAATCACGAGCCTTGATGTGAAAGCAGCCCGGGCGGTTGAGGCCGTCGCGACGCGACTCCCGCAGAAAGAAGTCGTGGTGAAGCCCTGAGACGGGGTGGAGGCGATGAGTCGGGCGGGTGCTTGGGCGGCTGATTTTTTCAATCTCTGCGCATTAGTTGGCGGCGGAGCAGATGGGCCTCGTCTCTGGCGAATCGTGCGATTAAAAAGGTCGTCATGGCTTCCAACCCCCACGCCCAGATTGATCAGACGGTCCTCGATTTGATCGAACATAGCTCCACGGGCGTCGTTCCCCACACGCCGGCTTATCAAGATGCCTTGGTGCGCCTGCGCGCGGCCCATCAGGTTTATGTTTCGGCGGACCATAAGAATGGCTTTGTGAGTGTTCGCTCTCTGGCGTCGTTACCGTCCTTTTACGCGCAAAACTTGGAGTCATTTCTGGCTGGCGGGTGCGAGGTGACAGCGCTGGAGCCGGAGGCGAGCATTTACAGCCGTTACGTGAAGTCTCTGCCCGTCGCCTTGCAAGCGGCCGCAGAAGAGCGCCGCGCCTCGGTCGTGGCGAAACGCACGCAACATCGCGTCAAACACGGCGGCGAGACAGTCCAGGACCCGGCGCACACGATTTTCCTCGTTCCGGGCGCCGGGCCAAATCCCGGCCTGCCGGGAAACTATCTCTACGGCTCGGTGCTGCAGACGACGTCCGACGCTGCCAACGGAGCCTGGGCCTTGCATGTGCATGACCGCGAAGACGGGGCCGCGCTTTGCACGGTGGGCTCGCAGGTCGAGGCCTTCGAAAAACTACAGGAAGTGTTGGCAAGTTCCCCTTTTATGATCGGCGAATTGGAGTCACTGGGGTTTCGCATGATTTAGGTAAGGCGGCGACGCACGTCCGGTCCGGCCGCAAAAAAACCGCCTCGGTGAAGAGGCGGTTTTCAAGGGTTCTGCGGTGCAGCGGACGAGGGCTAGTCGCGGTTGCGATTGCCCATCAGAATCAGCAAAAGGTGGAGCAGGGAGCCAAGGGCCGCGATGAATGCCGCGACGTAGGTGAGCGCGGCGGCGTCGAGCGTCTCTTTCACGCCGCCCATCTCGTCGCGGTCGAGAATGCCGAGGCCGACGAGTTGTTCTTTCGCGCGGCGGCTGGCGTCGAACTCGACCGGCAGCGTGACGAACTGGAACAAGCAGATCACGGAAAGGGCGATCACACCAATCCAGAGCAGACCGGGGCCGAAAGCGCCGGCGAGGAAGAAGCCGGCGATCATCACGAAGGTGGACACGCTTGAGGCGATCTGCGTGACCGGAACGAGAGTTTGGCGCACGGTCATCATGCTGTAGCCGACCTTGTGCTGGATCGCGTGTCCCGCCTCGTGGGCGGCCACGCCGAGGGCGGCCAGGCTGGTGCCGCGATAGTTGTCCGAAGAGAGGGCGAGGCGCTTATGCATCGGATCGTAGTGGTCGCTCAGTTGGCCCGGGACCTCGACGATCTCGACATCGTTGATGCCCGCCGATCGGATGACGGCCTCGGCGGCCTCGCGGCCGGTGATGCCACCGCGCGAGCCGACCTGGAGGTTTTTGGCGTAGGCGCTGCGGATCTTCATCTGCGCGTAGAAGCCGAAGAGCATCGGCCCGATGAAGAGGAGGATGAGATACAGAGGATTCATAATGGTGTGATTGGAAGTTGGTTTGAGTCGTTGCTTGCGCACCGTGTTCCCTCGACAGGAATCGCTGGGTGACGGCGCGAATAGCGTGCAAGACACCCACGGAGAGAGAGTTTGCAAGGGGAACCGGCCGCACATGAAAAAACCGCTGCAGTTTGTAACCGCAGCGGTTTTTGGGTATGAGGCCGTCCGCCAACCGGGCCGGGCGACCTGAGTTTACCGGCCCGAACTTATATAGCGGGGACGTCCACCCAGCGGCGTTCGGCCCAGGATTGGAGGGCGAGTTCGGCGAGTTGAACGCCCTTCGCGCCTTCCTGGAGGGTCCATGGAAATGCGTCGCCTTTGACGACGTGGCGGAGGAAGAGCTCCCACTGCACTTTGAAGGCGTTGTCGTAGATGCCCTGGTCGGGAACGCGGACCCAGCCGTCTTTGTATTTGATCGGGCTATCAATATCGGGATTCCACGTGCAGCGCGGGGTGGCGGCGAGGGCCTGGGCTTTGCAGTCACGGAGGCCGGCGACGGCGGAGCCGTGCGTGCCATCCACTTGGAGGGTGAGGAGGTCGTCGCGATCAACGCGCACGGTCCATGAGGAGTTGAAGTGGCAGATGACGCCGTTCTTCAGCTCGAAAGTGGCGTAGGCGGAGTCGTCGGCGGTGCACTTGTATTTTTTGCCGGCCTCGTCCCAGCGAGTCGGGATGTGGGTGGCTCCGAGGCAGGAGAGGCTCTTGATATCGCCGAAGAGATTTTGAATCACATACTGCCAATGGCAGACCATATCCACGATGATGCCGCCGTCGTCTTCCTTGCGGTAGTTCCA
>JAIYBI010000265.1 GCA_027488595.1 Opitutaceae bacterium
AAAGGACTGCTCGCACAGCGGACCGACGAGAGCACCGAGACGGTTGTGGATGGTGCCGCCGGAGACGATGGTTTCAAGGGATCCGACGTCGGCGTAGAGAGCGGCGATGGGCAGGGAGTTGGTGATGACTTGCAGTCGCTTGCCGGCGAGCAGACGGGCGACGGAATAAACGGTGGTGCCGCCGTCGAGGATAACGCTCATGCCGGGCTGGACCATGTCGGCGATACATCGGGCGATGGAGTGCTTTTCGGTGGCGTTCCGCTGGTCGCGCGAGATGAAATCGTATTCGCGGGAGACCTCGTCGGTCTCGACCAGAGTCGCGCCGCCATGATGACGGCGAAGCAAACCCCGGCCCTCGAGGGTGTCGAGGGCGCGGCGGATGGTGGATACCGAGGTGTCGCAGCTCTTGGCGAGGGTGTGCAGATCAGCGTATTTGTTTTCGCGGATGTAGCGTTCGATGAAGTCGAGTCGCTGCTTGGTTGTCATTTAGCGCGATTCAGGCGCTGCGGCCGCGCTCTGGGCGAGGTTTTTCGTTGCGAGGCGTGCAGGCGGGCGAAAAGTGCGCGGGATGAAAAACAAGTTCGTTGCTCTGCTGGTGCGCTGGCTCGTGCTGGCGCTCGGCGTAACACTGGCGACCAAGATCGTGGACGGTATCACCTGCGATGACGGCACGACGCTCTTGATCGTGGTGGTGCTGCTGAGCTTTTTTAACGCGGTGGTGCGACCGATCCTGGTGCTGTTTACGCTGCCCTTTATTGTGCTCACCATGGGTCTGGGTTTGGTGGTGATAAACGCGCTGCTCTTCATGCTGGTCGGGCGTTTGGTGGAGGGCTTCCACGTGGCGGGATTCTGGCCGGCGTTGTGGGGGGCGCTGATCGTGGGGGTGACGAATATCATCATGGCGGCGTTTATCGGAAAACCTCCTGCAGCGGGCGGCGGCAACCGTGGCGGTGGCGCCGGTGGCAGTGGTATCAACATCAACGTCAGCGGACGTATCGGGAAGGGCCGCAAGCCCGACGCGGACGTGATTGACGTTTGAGGGCGCGTCCAGCGGTGTTTCGCTGTTGGTTTTCAACTTGCGGGAGAAAAAGCCGCGGGTGACCTTTACCTTTCGTTTATTTGGAACCCCTTTCGCATCTTACCATGGCTGACACTACTACGGACTACGATCTTATCGTCATCGGCGGCGGGCCTGCGGGCTACGCCGGCGCGATTCGCGCCGGGCAACTGGGCAAAAAAGTGGCCTGCATTGAAATGGAGCGTGCCGGTGGCACCTGTTTGAATTGGGGCTGCATTCCCACCAAGGCCCTGCTCAAGAGCGCCGAGCTCTACCAGAAGATCAAAAAAGCCGACTCCATGGGCCTGATTGTGAAGGACGTCTCGTTCGACTTCGCCACCATCATGCTGCGCTCGCGCGACGTCGCCAAACAGATGGCCAAGGGCATCGAGTTTCTATTCCGCAAGAACAAGGTCGAATACATCACCGGCCACGCCCACGTGCCCGCCGCCGGCATGGTCGAGATCACGTCCGGCGATAAGAAGGGCGCGCTGATGAAGGCGAAACGGATCCTCATCGCCACCGGCTGCAAAATGCGCCGCATCCCCGGTTTGGAGTATGACGGTGTCCGCGTGATGACCTCCCGCGAGGCGCTCGACCTCAAGGCCCAGCCCAAGTCCGTCACCATAGTCGGCGCGGGCGCCATCGGAGTGGAGTTCGCCTATTTCTTCAACGCGCTTGGGACGAAAGTCACCCTCGTGGAAATGCTGGCCAACGTTCTTCCCGTCGAGGACGAGGACGCGTCCAAGGTGATTCAGAAGGCCTTTGAAAAACAAGGCGTCAAAGTCCACGTGGACACGAAGTGCGAAAACTTCCGGGTCGGAAAGGACTCGGTAAAAGTGGACCTCGTGCAAGGCGACAAGCGTGTCGAGGTCGAGTCCGACGTTTTGCTTTCCGCCATCGGTGTCACGGCCAACCTCGAAGGATTACTGGGACGAAGCTCCCAGCTCGAACTTGATCGCGGCTACGTGAAGGTGGACAACAACTACGAGACATCCATCAAGGGCATCTACGCCGCCGGCGACATCATCGGGCCGCCCTGGCTGGCCCACATCGCCACCTTCGAGGCCGTTAACGCCGTCAACGGCATGTTCGGCCACGGCACGCCGAAGCGCGTGACCGGCTTCCCGGGCTGCACGTATTGCCAACCGCAGGTCGCTTCCACCGGGCTTACCGAGAAAGCGGCCAAAGAAAAGAAACTCGACTACAAGGTCGGCAAGTTCCCTTTCACCGCATCCGGCAAGGCAGTGGCGTCCGCCGACAGCGATGGCTTCGTGAAAGTCATCTCCGACGCCAAGACGGGCGAAATCTACGGTGCGCACATCGTCGGCAGCGACGCCACCGAGCTGATTGCCGAATACGGGTTGGCGATCAGCCTTGAGGCCACGGTCGAGGATGTGCACCAGACCATTCACGCTCATCCGACCCTCTCCGAGGCGCTCGCCGAGGCTGCGGCTGCGACGAGCAACGAGGCGATCCACATCTGATCCGGTCTCGCGGCGCATCCGAAGGGAAGCGGCGCGGGGCGATACGGGCCGTCGCATGAAAAAGCGCAGCCCACAAGCGCCGCGCCCGTCCGCGACTGACCGGTCGCCGACGGCGATTGATGAAGCCGTGCTGTCCGATTGGTGGGGCGTTTTTGCGGATTATCTCGCGCTCGAACGGAGGTATTCGGCCTACACGGTTCGCAACTACCGCCAGGCCTTCGAACACTTTACGGGCTGGCTGGTCCGCGGCGGCCACTGGCGCGGAACCTTCGACGGCTTCACGCCGCGCATCATGCGCGATTTCGTGATCGAGGCGCAGCGCGAGTTCGGCCGGCGCACCCTGCACAACCACGCCTCGGGCCTGCGGGCGTTCTACAAGTTCTGGCAACGACGAGGGCGCGTGGCGAAGAATCCGCTGATCGGGCTGATGCTGCCAAAGCTGGAGAAACGCCTGCCGCAGTTCCTAACCGAAGCGCAGATGAAACTCCTCCTGCTCGGACCGCAGCGCCTGCTGGAAAACGGCACCGAGACGGCCTTCACCGCCTGGCGGGACCGGCTTGTCATGGAGTTGCTCTACGGCGGCGGACTGCGCGTGAGCGAAGTAGTGGCGCTCAACTACGGCGCGGTGGATTTCGAAAGCGGCGTCGCGCGGGTGTTGGGCAAGGGACGCAAGGAGCGGCTGTGCCCGCTGGGGCGGATCGCGGCGGAAGTGCTGGCGAAGTGGCGGCGCGAGTTCGCCCGTGACGACGGGCCGGATGCGCCGTTGGTGGTGGATGCGAAGCACCAGCGCCTCGGGGTGCGGGCGGTGCAGTTGTTGTTAAAACGGTATCTGGCGCTGGCGGGGCTGCCGCTGGATCTCACGCCGCATAAGTTGCGGCACAGCTACGCCACGCATCTTCTCAACGCGGGCGCAGACCTCCGCCTCGTGCAAGAACTGCTGGGTCACGCCTCGTTGAACACCACGCAAATCTACACCCACGTGAGCGTGGCGAGGTTGCGCGAAGTGTATGCGAAGGCGCATCCGCGGGCATGAAGCGGGGGCTGCCCAAAATCGCGCCGCCGGTGCATTGTGTGACGCTGGCCGAGCTGGTGGCGCATGAGCACGGCCGGTGGGTGCGCCCCGAAGCCGGCGAAGAGGTGACGTATGCGTTGCCGGTGACGGCGAGCGAGGAAGTTTTGAGCTACCTGCGTCCGCTCGCGACGATCCGAAACGCGCCGACCGGAGTGGCCCGGCTTCCGGCGGGGCGCGTGCTGGGCGCGGGCGCAGTGCTTTCGGCGGACGGGACCCTGCTCGCGCGCGATGTCTCGGGCGACCACGGCAACGACACTGCGCACCATTGGTTGATTGGCTACGGCGGGCTGCGTGCGACGAAGAAAGTGGATGGCAGCGTGGCGGTGGCGGCGGTGAATCTGGGTGAAGGCTACGGACATTGGTTATTGGAGGAGCTGCCGCGCCTGCTCGCTGTGCCGGTGGACGAGGCCGAGTATCTCGTGCTTCACGCGGACGCGGCGTATGCCCGGCAAGCGCTCCTGATGAGGGGTGGCCGCGAGCGGGTGATCGCGGCAAAGCGCCGCCTGCACCTTTGCTGCGCCCCCATGCTTGTCCCCGGACTGACGGCGGGGCCGGGCGCGCCGAACCGGCGGGCCTTGGAGCGTATCGAGGCATTCACCGCGCCGATCGGGCGGGAGTATTCCGGATTGGGGGATCGCCTGTATTTCACGCGAGGAAACGCCGTTCGGCGGCGGGTGGCAAACGAGGCCGCGCTTTGGGCACTGTTGGAGAGCCTCGGTTTTACGAAAGTGGAACTTGAGAAACTTTCCTGGGCGGAGCAAATCGCAGCCTGCAGGCGGGCGCGGGTGGTGGTCGCGTCGCACGGGGCGGGGCTGGCGAACCTGGCGTTCTGCGCACCGGGGACGCAGGTGGTGGAGCTGGTGAATCGCGCGTATTTCAATCCCGGATACTGGCGGCTGGCGGCGTTGCGAGGGCTCGACTACCGGGTGGTCGTGGCGAAAGGAGAGGGTCCTTTACGCGAAGACCGGCGGGAGAACCGGGCCGACATCGAGGCCGACCTTGAGCAGGTGCGACGGGCGCTGGGCTAACCTACTCCCAAGGCACGAGGCGGAGGGAAGAGAAGCGTTTTCAGATCACGCAAGTGGTAGGGCTTGGCGAGGAAGTTGATCCGCAGGCCCGAGAGAGAGGCCTCTTTTTCCTGCCACTCCGCGGAGTAGCCGCTGACCAGATACAACTTTGCCTCGGGTAAAAGTGCGCGCAAAGCGGGTGCGATTTCGAGACCGCCCTGGCCGCCGCGAATCGAGATATCGAGCATGCAGGTGAGGTCCGCGCCGCGGGCGCGATGACCGGGCGCGGCAGCCAGCAGATCTTCACCGTCGGTGAAGCAGTCGCAACTCATGCCGATGGTCTCGAAGAAACTGGTCAGGAGGATGGTCTGACCGGGCTCATCCTCCAGCAGCAGCACGTGGCGCCCGGAGGGAGTGACGGAGGCAAACGGAGCGGCGCTGAAAGAACCCGGCGACTGGTTCGTTTGCGGGCGGGGCTTGGCTGGGCGGGAATTACCGGCTGACAAGGCCACCTGCGGAAGCGTGAGGACGAAGACGGCTCCGACACTGGCCGAAGAGTCGAGAATGATATCGCCGCCGAGACGACGGGTGAGGCTGCGGACAACGAAGAGCCCGAGGCCGGAGCCGGTGGATTTGGTGGTGAAGTAGGGCTCGAAGATGGTGGCCTGCGCGGATTTTGGGATGCCCGGCCCGTTGTCCGCGACGCGAACGATCACGGTTCCATTCGCGGCGGTGGTTGCGGACAGCATGACACTTCCCTTTTCGTTCATCGCCTGGCGGGAGTTTAGAATGAGATTAAAGATGATCTGGCGAAGCAGGTCCGGGTCGCACTCGCATTCCAGGTTCGGGTCCAAAACAGTCACGCGCGCCTCCATGGCGGAGCCGCGCAGGGCGAAGGCGGCGCAGTCGCGCAGAAAGCGGTCAACCAAGACGCGTTCGTAGTGGACCGGCTGATCCTTGGTAAAGGCGAGGAGCTGGCGTGCCACGCCGGTGGCGGCGTCCACCTCGGACGCAAGCGTGGCGGTGATTTTGCGTATATTGGGGCTGGCCTCGGGCAGGCTTTGCAGGAGGTCGGCGGAAAGAGCGATGGCGGAGAGGTAGTTGTTAAAATCGTGCACGATGCCGCCGGCGAGGCGCTCGATGGCCTCGCGCTTGCCCTCGCGCAACATGGATTCTTCATTCTGCTTACGCTCGGTGATGTCGGAAAGGTAGCCGTCCCAGACAAACGAACCGTCTTCCATTCTGCGCGGGCTGGAGGAGCCG
>JAIYBI010000323.1 GCA_027488595.1 Opitutaceae bacterium
CCCCATCAGCAGTCGCGGCCTTTTGCGTGGCGGGCAGGTTCCCGCTCTTCTCATAGTGCTTCACCACGAAGGGGCACTCTGGATTGGTCCATTCAAGGACGACGGTCTTGCCTTTAAAGTCAGCGAGGCTGTGCGCTTTGCCGTCGAGGTCGGTCAAAGTGAAGGCAGGCGCAGGCTGACCAAGGGTGGCGGCTTGAAGGATGCCGGCGGCAACGAGCGTTGCGGCGACCAAGAAGGTGCGGAGGGCGGAGGTGAACAGGCTGGATTTCATGGGTGTGATTTACGGAGTTGAACGATGACCCTGCGCTAGCCGGAGCCAACGAAGGGAAGAGAACGCTACGACAGTCCGAACCAAATCAGGTTTCGTCGTTTATCCAGAAACCCGGTAAGATTTCCCAAGGGATTAAATCCGAGCCGGTCCCGATTGCGCCGGCAGCGGGTTGTCGCACGCGGGGTTTGACCTCCACCGAGCCGCCGCCCACGTTGGCCGCTTCGTCTCCAGCCATGTTGCACCAGCTCACCAAACAAGAACGCCTCGCCGTGAGCGTGGTCGCCAGCTTGCTGGTCCTGGGCGTGCTCGGCGCTTGGATACTTGGCTAAGCCTGCTTCAACGCATGTCTCCCGCCCCGACCCAGACCCCGACCTTCCTGCCCCGCGTTCTCGCCGTGGCCTGTCTCGTGCTCCTCGCCGCCGCCGGCACCCTTCTTGCCCAAATCCTCGCGCAACGCACCACACTGGCGGCGCAGGCTACCCAGGCCGCCCTCGCCGAGCAGGAGATTCGCGCCCTGCGACAGCAACTCGAGGCCGAGCGCTTGATCGCCGCCGCCCAATCCCGAATGCTCCGCAACGCTCTTGGCGGTGGAGCCCTACCCCCCGCAAAGCCGTAAAACAAACTGGACGCGCCCCCCTCCCTCGCCACCTTCCATTCCCTTTATGGTAATCAAACCCAAAGTTCGCGGCTTCGTATGCGTCACTGCCCACCCCGCAGGCTGCGCCGCCCACGTGCAGCAGCAGATTGACTACGTGAAGGCCAAGGGCCCCGTAGCCAACGGCCCCAAGAAGGTCCTCGTGATCGGCTCCTCCACCGGCTACGGCCTCGCCTCCCGCATCTCCGCGGCCTTCGGCTCCGGCGCCGCCACCATCGGCGTGTTTTTCGAGCGTCCTTCCGAGCCGGACAAAACCGCCACCCCCGGTTGGTATAACACCTCCGCCTTCACGACCGCCGCCCGCGCCGCCGGCCTCTACGCCAAAAACTTCAATGGCGACGCCTTCTCCGATGCGCTCAAGACCGAGGTGCTCGCCACCATCAAGCGCGACCTCGGCCAGGTTGACCTCATCGTCTACTCTCTCGCCTCCCCGCGCCGCACCCACCCCAAGACCGGCATCACCCACAAATCCACCCTCAAGCCCGTCGGCCAGTCCTACTCGAACCAGACGGTGGACACCGACAAGGGCATCGTCAGCACCATCACCATCGAGCCCGCCAACGAAGCCGAGATCGCCGACACTGCCGCCGTCATGGGCGGCGAGGATTGGGAGATGTGGATCAACGCCCTCGACGAGGCCGGCCTCATCGCCCCTGGCGCCACTTCGGTCGCCTACTCCTACATCGGCCCGTCCCTCACGTGGCCGATCTACAAAAACGGCACCATCGGTCTCGCCAAAAACGACCTCGAGCGCGCCGCCAAGGCCATCAACGCCACCCTCAAGGTCAACGGCTACGGCCGCGCCTTTATCTCGGTCAACAAGGCCCTCGTCACCCAAGCCAGCTCCGCCATCCCTGTGGTGCCGCTCTACATTTCCATGCTCTACAAGGTCATGAAGGCCAAGGGCAGACACGAGGGCTGCATCGAGCAGATTGACCGTCTCTTCCGCACCCAGATGTATGGCGGCCACGGCCTCACCTTCGATGATGCCGGCCGCGTGCGCATTGACGACTGGGAGATGGAGCCCGACGTGCAGGCCGCCGTCGCCGCCCTCTGGCCTCAGGTCAACACCGAGAACCTCGCCGCCCTCACCGATATCGCCGGCTACCGCGAGGAGTTCCTAAAACTATTCGGTTTCGGCCTGCCCGGCATCAACTACGACGCCGACATAGACCCGCACGTCCTCCTCGACTAGGCGGCAAAACCAGCGTTCGGCGACCGACGCCTGCGTAACAACAAAAGGCCTGAGCCCCATTCGGGACTCAGGCCTTTTCGTGATTAACTTTACGAATAATCCGCGCCCGCTCAGAGCGTGTATCCGTCCGGCACTACAACGCCTTTTGGCACCACCAGCACGCCGTCGCGGATGACAACGCCGTTCGGGTATTGGCCGTCCACTTTGCCCGCCGGGCTCAATCTCACGTTGGCGCCGATGCGGGCGTTTTTATCAATGATCGCGTGGTGAATGTTCGAGCCCGGACCGACCCCCAAATGCGGACGTCCCTTGGCGAGGTTGGATTTCAGCTCTTCCTCGCTCTCGTAGTAGTCGGCTCCCATCATCACGACGTCTTTCAGCACCGTGCCGGCGCGGACGAAGGATCGGATACCGAGCACGCTGTGGGTGATGGTCGAGTTTTCCACGATTGAGCCGTCACCAAAGACGACGTAATCGAAGGTGCATTTGTTCACTTTGCTCGGAGGCAGGTAGCGGTCCTGCGTGTAGATGGGCGCCGCCGGATCGAAAAAGTTAAAGGGCGGCAGAGGCTGGGCGAGCGCGAGGTTGGCGTCGAAGAACGCCTTCACCGTGCCGATGTCTTCCCAATAGCCCTCGAATACGTTCGCGAAGAGCTTCTTTTTGCCGAGCAGGCTGGGGATGACTTCCTTGCCGAAATCCGTCATACCGTTGTCCAGCGCGTCGGCAAGGACTTGACGGTTGAAAACGTAGATACCCATCGAGGCCAGACAGTGCTTCTCGGTGCTTTCGGTGTGGAGGAGCGCCTGGACCTTGGAGCTGAGGGTGAGGCTGTTAATCACCGCCGGATCCTTCGGCTTCTCGGCGAACTGGGTGATCGACAGGTCATCCGCGACCTTCATCAAACCGAGGCCCTCGATCTTCGACACCGGGAAGGGGATGGCCGCGAGGGTCACATCCGCGCCGGTCGCGATGTGTTGTTCAATGATTTTGCGGAAATCCATCCGGTAGAGCTGGTCGCCCGAGAGGATCAAAACGTAGTCGTGCGGAAAGCTGCGGAAGTGTTGGAGATTACGCCGCACCGCATCCGCCGTGCCTTGATACCAGTCGAGGCTTTTTTCGGTTTGCTCGGCCGAAAGGATGTCCACAAACCCGCCGCCAAACGGGTCAAAATGATAGGTGTTCTGCGTGTGGCGATGCAACGAAGCGGTGTGAAACTGCGTGAGCAAAAAGATGCGATTAATGTCACTGTTGATGCAATTGCTGATCGGAATATCCACCAACCGGTATTTACCCGCGAGCGGCACCGCCGGTTTGCAACGCTCTTGGGTGAGCGGGTGCAGACGCGAGCCGCGTCCGCCACCCATGATTACCGCTAGGACATTTTTTTGGGGGTTCATTAGTTTCTTGGCTAAAGCCTTGCGGAGCCTTCCAAGCGACCCGTAACTTCGCCAGCTAAAACCCTAAAAAAAACATGTGCGGAATCGTCGGTTACGTCGGTCGCCAGCGCGCGGCATCCATCCTCCTCGAAGGTCTCAAGCGGCTCGAATACCGCGGCTATGACTCCGCCGGTCTCGCCGTGCTCCAGCCGGGCGGTCTGGCCCTAGTGAAATCCGTCGGCCGCGTCGCCGCCCTCTCCAAGCTCGCCGCCGCCCGCAAGCTCACCGGCACCACCGGCATCTGCCACACCCGCTGGGCCACCCACGGCGGCGTCACCGAGGCCAACGCCCACCCCCACCTTTCCAGCGATGGCCGCATCGTTCTCGTTCACAACGGCGTCATCGAAAACTACATCGCGATTAAGAAGTTTCTCCTCACCAAGGGCTACACTTTCACGTCCGAGACCGACACCGAAGTGCTGTGCAATCTCATCGCCTACCACTACGCGAAGGAAACCGCTCCCGCCGCCGCCCAAGCCGCAGGTGTCAACCCGCAGCCCTCCGAGAGTTCCCGCTTCCTGACCAGCGTCCGCAAAACCCTCCTCCACGTCGAGGGCACCTACGGCATCGCCGTGCTCTGCACCGAATGCCCCGGCGAGATGGTCGCCGCCCGCAAAGGATCCCCGCTCATCCTCGGCGTGGGCGATCAGGAGAATCTCATTGCTTCCGACGTCTCCGCCCTCGTCTCCCGCACCCAGAGCGTCGTTTACTTGAAGGACGGCGAACTCGTCCACCTCACCGCCGGCGGCTTCGCCCTTTCCACCCTCGATCTCGCCGATGTTTCGCCGGTCATTGATAAGGTCACCTGGGACGTCAACGACGCCGAGATGGGCGCGCACGCCCACTTCATGGAGAAAGAGATTTTCGAGCAGCCCACCGCACTGGAAAACGCCATGCGCGGTCGCTTCTCCGCCGACGGTTCCTCCGCCAACTTCGGCGGCCTCAACCTCACCCCGGCCGATTTCCGCACCATTGATCGTTTCGTCTTCACCTCCTGCGGCACCGGCTGGCACGCCTGCCTCGTGGCCGAGCACTTGATCGAGCGTTTCGCCCGCATCCCCGTCGAGGTGGATTACGCCTCCGAGTTCCGTTACCGCAACGCCCCGCTCGACCGCGACGCGCTCTTCTTCGTCATCTCCCAGTCCGGCGAGACGATTGATACCCTCGCGGCCCTGCGCGAAGCGAAGCGCAAGGGCTACAAGTGCATGGCGATCTGCAATGTCGTCGGCTCGACCATCGCGCGCGAGGCCGACGGCGGCATCTACCAGCACGCCGGCCCCGAGATCGGCGTCGCCTCGACCAAGGCCTTCACCAGCCAGCTCCTCATCTCCGCCATGTTCGCCCTTTACGTGGCCCGCATGAGAGACCTGAGCTTCGCCGAGGGCATCGAATACGTAAACGGTCTCAAAGCCGTGCCCGATCTCGCCCGCCGCGTGCTCGAACAGGCTCCGCACATCAAGGAGATCGCGTCGCGGTATTCAAAATACAACGACTTCCTCTTCCTGGGCCGCCTCTCCCTCTTCCCCATCGCGCTCGAAGGCGCGCTCAAGTTGAAGGAGATTTCCTACATCCACGCCGAGGGTTACCCCGCCGCCGAGATGAAACACGGCCCTATCGCGCTCATCAGCCCCGAGTGCCCGAGCGTCTTCTTCGTGCCGAAGGGCGAGCTGTTCAACAAGGTCATCTCCTCCATGCAGGAGATCAAGGCGCGCAAGGGTCTCATCATCGCCATCGCACCCGATTGCGTCGAACTGCCCGAGGGGCTGGCCGACGATGTCATCACCATCCCCGATTGCCACGAAGCCGCCCTGCCCGTGCTCGCGACCATTCCGGTGCAACTGCTCAGCTACTACATCGCCTGCGCCCGCGGCTGCGACGTGGACAAGCCCCGCAACCTCGCCAAGTCCGTGACGGTCGAGTGAGCAGGCCTCGCGCTCACTGGTGTGCCCGACGCCGCCCCGGGTTCACTTCACCACCGGCATTTTGACCCAGTAACAAACCGGGTCCCCACCGATGATCGGGTGGCGCACCGCGCCCGGCGCCGAATCACCTTCGAGCAACACAAAGGGGATGCCGCGTTCCTTGAAACGCTCGGCCAGCACGGGGAAGCGTCGCACTTGGAGCGCCACCGGCGCGGCCTCGGCCGCCTGCGCGAG
>JAIYBI010000207.1 GCA_027488595.1 Opitutaceae bacterium
TCATGACCCGCAGCGACTGGTCCCGCGACGCCCTCATGCTCAATCTCCACGTCCGCCAGGCCAACGGCGGACACCCTTTCGCCGATCGCAACGCCCTCATGGTCGCCGGCGCCGGCCGCGTCTGGTCCCCCAACGGCTACGCCAGCTTCCGCACCGCCCAAAACAGCGTCGTGGTGATCGACGACAAAAACCAGACCGAGACCGTCGCCGGCCGTCTCGTCGGCCATGCCGATTCCCCATCCGCCACTTTCGCCGTCGGCGACGCCAAATACGCTTGGGATTGGACCTGGCGCAACATCGAGCCCCGCAAGGGCCCGTCCTACACCCCCGCCCAGGTCCGCGCCGGCCAGGTCGAGCTCCCCCCCGGCTGGGAACTCGAGCCCAATTCCCCCAACGCCTTTAGCTTCCTCAAACTCCCCTACTCCTACCTCGACGTCCCGCTCGCCGAAACTCCCCACTGGATTCGCCCCGCCGGCTTCGTCCGCCCCATCGCCCGCCAGCCCAACTACCCCGTTCAGCGCGCCTTCCGCACCGCCGGCATCGTCCGCGGCCCCCGCCCCTACGCCCTCGTCATTGACGACATTCAAAAGGACGACACCGCCCGCCGCTACGAATGGACTCTCGCCGTCGAGCCCGACATCCAGATCGCCCTCATCACCCGCGTCAACGACCTCGAGCTCGACATCCTCCTCACCGGCTCCGACCCCGATCAAAAACTCCCGCGCCCAAAGGAACCTCTCCCCGGCACCCTCGCCGCCGACGCCGTCATTCCCGCCGGCCAGCCCGTCCTCCTCGTCCGCGTGCTCAACCGCCGCCACGAGGGCAAACCCGCCGACGCCGTCCCTGTCATCACCGAGATTCCTCCCACCGAAAAAAAATACCAGCCCGTGCGCGTCCTCAAAATCCCCGCCGTCGCCGTCGCGCCCGAGTTCAAGGTTCTCCTTTTCCCCCACCGCCCGGGCGACCCCCTCCCCGTGACCGCCTGGGACGCCGACCGCAGCTCCGTGCGTATCGGCTGGCCCCCTACAACCACGCCCGACCGCGTCGTCTTTGCCCCCCAGCCCTCCGGCCTCACCTGGCTCAAGATCAGCCGTGGCACCGAAACGCTCCTGACCTTGCAACCGGCCCCGCTGGCCCCGCTCAAATGATCTACCCACGCCGCCTCCTCGCCTTCGTCGCGCTCCTCGCCGCCCTTCTCTCCTCCGCCCACGCCTCCTCAGACGACGCCCTCATCGCCGTCGTCCGCGCCGTCGCCGCCGAGCGCGGAGACGCCCCCGAACCCGAGGCCGCGCTCTCCGCCGCGCCCGTCTCGCCCACTCCGCCCAACATCTCCACCCTCCGCCCGCTCCACTCTGTATCCGAAAATCCTTACCTCGCCCGCCTCGTCGCCGGCGCACGCACCTACCTCGCCAGCCCCGCCGGCACATCCGCCTGGCCAAAACTCACCGCCACCTCGCCCGCCTTTTTCAACCTCATCGGCGCCTCCGACCAAGACACCCGCGGCACCGCCGCCCGCCTCGAGGCCTTCCTCTGGCTCTTCGCCCACCCCGACAGCCCGCTGCGCCACGACCCCGCCGTGCTCGAGGCCTTCCTCCGCCGCGCCCACACCTACACCGACGGCATCTCAGCCGCCTCCGCCGCCGGCACGCTCAAGGCCGGTCAACTCCTCCTCGACGACTTCGCCATCGCCCCCGCCTCCTCCGCCCTCCGCGAGTTCGCCGCCCTCTACCCCGGCCTCGTCCTCCCAGCCCAGCGCGCCTCCTGGGACCGCGCCTTGCGCATCGCCGCCGACACCATGATGGGCAAGGCAGACGGCCGCCCCGGCAATTACGCCAACATAGACCTCGCCCTCTCGGTCCAGCTCCTGAACTTCGGCCTCCACCTCAAAGACGAGAAACTCCTCGCCCGCTCGCGCGAGCTCCTGCACGCCCAGTCCGCCAACATCCTGCCCGACGGCGGCACCCACTACATCTGGAGCCAGAACGAATCCCCCGGCTACCACGATGTCGTCGCCCACTTCATCGCCCGCACCTACGAGATCACCGGCGACGCTGCCGCCCTCGCCATGCTTCGCCGCCTCGAGTGGTATGGCCCCGTCAGCGTCGGCCGCTTCGGCGAATACTGGACCTCGCCGTCTTGGAAACACACCTGGAACGGCGGTGAATTCGCCACCGGCGGCGAGCCCGTCATCTCCGTCACCGGCAACCCCTGGGTTCGCGGCATGTTGCGCCCGCCCGCCGCCGACGCCCCGCTGCGCGGCTGGGAATCCGCCCGCTCCCCCATCGCCTGGTGGCGCGCCGACGTCGCCCCCCGACCACTCCCCGACAACTACACCCTACTTGACCGCAACATCGCCGGCCCGCGCGCTTGGTATGGACGTTTCAACTACGCCGCCACCCTGCGCCCCATCCCGCTCAACGAACCCGGCCACGCCACCTTGATCGGTGCCCAGGTCCTCCGCCCGGATTTCTCGCGCGGCGTCCTGCTCATGGGCGTCTATCCGCGCGTTTACCTCGGCGGCGATCGCGCCAACCCGCGCTCCTTCGCCTGGCTCACCTCCGGCCTGCAAAGCACCTCCGCCCTCGGCCGCACCTGGTCCGCCTTTTCCGCGAATTACCAACCCCACACCTTCGGGAGTTCCCAAAAGGGAAAACTCGTCCCCTGGCGCGCCCGCCAGCTCTGGCTCGGCCTGCCCGACCGCATCGTCGGCATCCTCGACATCGCTCCCGAATCCGCCACCACCGCCGCCGCCAAAATCGAGGGCCTCGTCCGCCTCGGCATCGGCGGCACCGTCAGGGGCCCCAAACAGTCGCTCATGCAAACCGCGCCCGGCCGCTACACGTTTGGCGACCTGCAGGTCATCCTCCACGAAACCGGCTTCGCCGCAGCCGCCATCGAAACGACACCCTTCCGCGTCCCCTCCGCCCCCTTCGCCGATCTCGTGTTGAGCGACCCCGCGCCCGTCTCCGGCCCGCGCCGTTTCGTCGTCGAGATCCGCCCTGCCTACGTCACCACCGACGCCATCATCCGCGCCGCCGCCGGCACCGCCGGCCTGCGCGTCATTGTCGGCGCCAAGACCTTCACCCTCCGCCCCGACGCCCCCCGCGACCCGGCTGCGCCCGACCGCCTCCCCGTCGAAGTCGAGAGCCCTGACCCCGCCGATCACGCCCCCGCCTGGCCCGATTTCCAGGCCCTTCTCAGCTCGACTTCAGAGTCCTCGAAACCCGCGAAATAAGCGCTCGCCTCGTTCCCCACCCCGCAGGCCGGGTTTGGAATGCACGCGAGCGCTCGGCCGATGCCATGCAAATACTAGAAAACTAATTATATTTGCAGAAAAATATAGCAAATCACCACAAGACCGTCACCCTTTTCCTCTCGTGTCGGAACCCTTCGTTCCCGGCGCCCGCCCCCCTCCGTTCGCTGCGCATCGCCCCTTTTTCCGCTTTCCCTATGCAACGCCCCCGCTTCCTGCCCCTCGCCCTCGCATTGGTCGCGCTCGCCCTTCCGGGCCTGCACGCCGCCGTCCGCGCCGCCGAGGCAGACGCCGTCACCGTGACGCCGGTCACCGCCGCCCCCGCCGCGCCTGCCGCACCCGATCTCGTCGCCGCCCTCGGCGACCGCTGGCTCCTCGCCGCCGGCTCCTCCGCCTGGCAACGCACCTCCGCTTCCACCTCTCCCTGGACTCCCGTCACCGCCCCCGCCGGCTTCTCCGCCCCTGCCGCCTCTTCCGGCGTCGCCGATGGCCGCGACTGGCTGCTCGTAGGCGGCCGGGGCCTCGCCTCCGTCTCCCGCCTTTCTCTCGATGGCAACACCCTCGCCGTCGCCCCGCTGCCCCCGTTGCCCGCCCCGCGCGCCCACGCCGCCCTCGCCCTCGCCGGCCGCAAGCTCCACGTCATCGGCGGCGACGACGCCGACGGCCGCCCCACCGCGTCCGTCTTCATCCTCGACCTCGCCGCCGCCTCACCCGCCTGGCAGTCCGCCGCCGACTTCCCCGGCGGCCCCGTCTCCTCCGCCGCCGCCCTTGCCCACTACAACGAGATTCTCGTCGTCGGCGGCCTCGACTCCGCAGGCGCCCCGCGCTCCGCCACCTGGGCGCTTCGCCTCCGCCCGCTTGATGGCACCACCTTCACCGGCTGGCAAAACCGCGCCCCTTCTCCCTCTCCTCTCGCAGCCCCCTCCATCCTTCCTTCCGCCACCGCCCACTTTCTCGTCTTCGCCCCCGGCCTCGCCGCCCCCGCGGTTTACAACTCCGTGGTGGACGCCTGGGTTTCCGGCACCGGTGCGCGCCCCGTCCCCGCCTCCGGCATCCTCGCCGCCGCTTCCCCGTCCGGCCCTCTTCTGCTCGCCCGGGACGGCTCCGCCGAACTGCGTGTCGTGGTCGCCAAGACCCGCTTCCCCCTCGCCCTCCTCGATTACATCGCCATCGGCCTCTACTTCGTCGCCATGGTCTGGGTCGGCCTCGCCCTCTCCGGCAAGGGCGAGACCTCTGCCCAGTTCGCCCTCGGCAACCGCGACGTCAAATGGTGGGCCGCCGGCATCAGCATGTTCGCCACCGGTGCCAGCTCCATCAGCTTCATGGCCATCCCCGCCCTCGCCTTCACCACCAACCTGGTGATGTTTTTCCCCGGCATTATGATGATCGCGGGCTTCTTCATCTCCGCCTTCCTCATCTACCCGCTCCTTCGTAAACTCGAGATCACTTCGACCTACGAATACCTCCACCGCCGCTTCAACCGCGGCCTTCGCCTCATCGCCAGCGCCCAGTGCATCCTGTTCCAGACCGTCGGCCGCATGAGCGTGATTCTGGTCCTTCCCTCCCTCGCCATCTCCGCCTTCACCGGCCTCGACGTCGCCGTCTCCGTCCTCCTCATGGGTGTGCTCACCACGATCTACACCGCGATCGGCGGCTTCAACGCCGTCATCTGGACAGACGTTTTCCAAGGCGTGCTCATGATCGCCGCCCCCCTCCTCGTGATCGGTTACGCCATCGGCGGCTCCGGCGGGGATGTCGCCGCCACCTGGCAGGCCCTCGAAGCGGCCGATAAGCTCCGCCTCGTCGTCACCGATTGGGACTTCGCGCTCCCCGTCGTCTGGTTCCTTCTCCTCGGCGGTCTCTACAACATCGTCGGCGGCGTGGGCGACCAGCCGGTCATCCAGCGCGTGTTTTCCGTGCCCATGAATGAGGTCCGCCGCACCGCCCTCATGAGCACGACCTGCGGCATCGTCATCTCCATCTTCACCTACGGCATGGGCCTCGCGATTTACGTCTTCTACAAGAGCAGCCCCCAATCCCTCGGCCCCGCCGTCACCAACGACCAGATCGTCCCGCTCTTCATCGTGCAAAACCTGCCCGCCGGCATCTGCGGTCTCGTCATCGCCTCCATCTTCGCCGCCGCCATGTCCACCCTGTCTTCGAGCATGAACAGTGTGGCCACCCTGGTCTGCGAGGACTTCTACAAACCCCTCTTTCCAAATTCCTCCGATGCCTCCCGCGTCCGCCTCATGAAGGTCGTCTCCTACGCCGTAGGCGCCATCGGCACCGGCGTCGCCATCCTGATGGCTAAGCAGGACATCTCGTCCATGTTCGCAACGTGGAACACCATCGTCGCCTTGCTCGGCGGCGGCTTCGGCGGCATTTACATCCTCGGTGTCTTCACCACCCGCGCCAACAGCGCCGGCGCCATCGCCGGCGGCGTCGCCAGCATCATCGCGACGACCTGGGTAAACCACATCGGCGGCGTCCACTGGGCCGCGCTCACCCCCTTCGCGGTCACGGTGTGTCTTGTTGTCGGCTACGTCGTCAGCGTCGTCACCGGCGGCAGCACCAAAAACCTCTCCGGCCTCACCGCCTTCACCACCCGAAGCTAGGCCCGCGGTGGCGAAAGGTTCGACGCTTTGAACCAATCAAGGGTAAACCGCGAGTCCCCCAGCGCGCTGCTCTCTAGCGGCTGAGTATCCGAGCCCCTTCCTCTCCTTCGACCAGCCCACCGTTACATGCTACTTTCCAGCCTCAATCTAACCCACGGCTGGTCTCGGGCGGAGACTGGAGTTTATATTTTGTGCTGCGGCCACCGCTTGGGCCGGGGGCCAAGATGCCGGCTTCGAGCAGGAGCTTGATGTCGCGCAGCGCCGTATCGAGTGAACACCGGGTGAGTTTGGCGTAGCGCGAAGTCGATAACTCCTCATCGGGGCCGTCCATGAGTGCGTTGATGACGAGGCGCTGGCGCTCACTGATCGTTGTGGTCTCGTTGACCCACTGCCAGGTGGCCGCCTTCCGGATGATCCGGGCGAGCGAGACTTCCGCCCTTTGCAGGGCGCGCCCGAGGCAATCAAGGAACCAGGAAAGCCATCCGGTGATGTCCAGGGTTCCCTTCTGGGTCTTCTCCAGGGCCTGGTAGTATTGCTTTTTCTCGGACTCGATCTGGGTGGACATGCTGTAGAAGCGCAGGGCCGAGCCGTTCGCCCGGGCCAGCGCCAGGTCGGCGAGCGCGCGACTGACGCGTCCGTTGCCGTCCTCGAACGGGTGGATTGTCACGAACCAAAAATGGGCGAGGCCGGCACGAAGCACGGGATCGGTTGCGTCGGGACTTTCGAACCATTCGAGGAAGCGCTCCACTTCCGCCGCAAGCCGGTCGGCGGGCGGAGCCTCGAAGTGAATGTTCTTCCGGCGGATGGTGTCGCGGCCGATCGGTCCGGAGATCACCTGCATGGGATCCATTTCCGCGGTGCGCCACTGGCCCACCAGGACCGATTTCATGCCATTTCGTCCGCCCGGGAAAAGGGAGGCTTGCCAGCCGTGCAAGCGCCCGACGGTAAGCGGCTCGGAATAGTTCCGGGTCGCATCAAGCATCATCTCGACGGCACCCTCGACGTTGCGATTCGTGGCGGCGTTGTCGGAGGCTTCCATGCCCAAACGTCGGGCGATGGAGGAGCGAACCGAGGCCGGGTCGAAGACCATGCCCTCAATGGCGCTGGATTTGACCACTTCCGCCGTGAGGTTTTCCAACGCGGCCTCCGAGCGAAAACGAAACCCGAGACCTTCCATCCGGCCGAGAAGACGTCCTTGGCGGTGCCGGACCTCCAGGAGGGTCGGCATCAGTTTGGCATCGTCCCAGGTGAAATGAGGCCATTCCGGGCGTTGATGGATATACCGCATGGAAAGTTGATTAGGGAAGTATGCGGCGATTACAAGGCCTAATCACCGCAAACTATGCGGTTATTAGAAGAGATATTCGCCGCATTGGGTGGCAGACTGAGGACAGGTTCGGATTCGATTCCGGGGACGTGTTCGGAATCGATCCCGGAAATTCGCGACCGAAACCACCGTGCAGCCCACCCGGTAACCGCGCTCGGACGCGTTATCCGACCTCAGTCGGGACTGAACCAAAAAACCCGGGGACTTCGAGGAGGAGACGGCCGCGGGCTTTGGCGGGAAGCTCAAAGCCGCCGTCAATCGCGGGGGCGAGGTTGGTATCGGTTCCGAAGACCCGCACTTCCCGCGCTGCTTTGGGCAGGCGCAGCACTTCGCCCGCGAACGACGAGCGCTCTTCGATCATGTCGATGTCCAGCGCCTTTCGCACCGGAATGTAGTGCAGCAGGGTCAGCAGCAGGTCGTCGCCCCGGCGGCGCGGATAACACTGGATGGTCGAGGCCAGCCCGTCCCCGAAGGGCGCGGGGCCGATCAGGCGCTGCAACGCGATCCGGCACGCGTCGCGCGCGGCGATGTTGCCCGCTTTCCGGTATTCGCGGAAGATCGGGTCGGCGAAATACACGAAGCGTTCTCCCGCGACGACAACGGGCTGGCCGCTGGATTCGGGGCGCGGCGGGGTCTGCAAGTGCGAACAGTAACGCACCGCGTCGCGCTTAAAATAGGGTAGCACGCGCTCGACGAGCGTCTCGGTGCCGGGGCCGGCTTCGACGACCAGACCCTGCTGGTAAAATACGCGGTCGGCGCGGGCCAGCTCCGGGGAGAAGGCGGCCTGCGTGCGCCAATAGGCGGGATACAGGTGCACTTCGCCGGTGATCCGGATGGGCAGGAAGTCGAGCGCCCACTTGCCGGAGGCGTCGCAGCCACCCCGGTAGGAAGCGAGGATCTTGCCGCCTTTTTGGTGGAAGGCGCGGAGTTTTTCCACGAAAGCGGGGGTGACGGTGGCGGTGTCGCCGAGGACGACGAGTTCGAGTCCGTCGAGGACGCTGTCGGCATCGAGCAGCTGGCTCTCGTAGTGGGATTCCTCGCACATCTGAATGGCGCCTTCGTCGGACTTGGCGGTTTCGTCGCCGTCGAGGCCGGGGGTGCCGGAGGTGGCGATGCCGACTTGGAGGAGGGACTGGGAGTTGGCGTAGAAGGGCTCGGCGGCGGCGACCTGTTGATAGACCGCCCCGATGAGGTCGTAGGCGGCGGGGTCGAGCCGCCCGCGCGGCGGCAACTGATCGCCGATGGAATTGGCCCCGCCCATGGCCTGCGGACGGAAACACTCAAACTCCAAAGCCGGCTGCGGTTTCAGCCCGCCAAAATCGCCCCACATCGTCTGGAAGCGACCGGTCATGCCGAGCCAGGGTTTTCCCCAATGCGCCGTTGATCGCGCAAGGCGCGGGTAGTGGAAATAGCCCCAGAAACCCGAGGGCAGGGATTCGATTTCCATGTGGCTCATGGAATCATAGCGCGCCCGCCCTCCGAGCCCCGGTTCAAGGAAGGTGTCTGAACCGGCGTTGAAGAACACCGTCGCCTCCGGCCGCTTCGCGCGGATCAAATCCCAATAGCGCCGCGAAAACGTCTCCTGCGCCTTCGCCAAAAACCGATCAAACCCGGCAGGCGAATCCTCCAGCAGCCCGTGTTTTTCGCGAAACTTCCGCGACTCGGGCGACCAGCAAGCACCCTTCGGGAAAAAACAGATGTCGTAGAAATAGCCGTCCACCTCGCGGCCGTAGCGTTCGAGGGTCTCGCGCGTGAGCTCCTCCAGGTGTTGCTGGAACTCCGGATGCAGCCAGTTCACGAACTGCCACATCCCGGGCTGCCCTTTCCAGTCCCCAAAGTGACCGTCCTTGAACATCGCACGCCACTCGGGACGCGTCTGGGTCAGAAGCGCATCCCAGCCCACGGTGAGATAAATCGGGCAACGGATCCCCTCGCGATGCAGGGCCTCGATTTGCTCACCCAGCAAATCCCGCCCGGCCGCCATCGTCGGATGCGGCGTGCCCACCTTCGACGGATAGTAGGTGTATCCGTGATGGCACTTCGCAAAAATCGTCACGCTGTTCACGTGGGCCCGCTTCAAGGTCGCGGCGAATTCACGCGCATCAAACTCCACCCCGACGCCGGGGATATGCGGCGAGGTGTGGAAATCGAGGTGAACCTGGCGTTGGTGCGTGATAAGCGGGTGGGGCGTGGGCATGGTGGGAAAACGAAATTCTGCGATGTAGGCTCTGTCAAAAGCGCGATAGGCGCAGTTATTCGGTGTCGGCGAACCCGACGCGAAACACCCACACCGGAATTTCCCCCGGACGTTTGGTCGGGAACTCCAGCTCAAGTTTCTCGGCGGTTTGTTTCCAGCGGACCGTTTCCTGAGAACCGAGGAGAACGACGGTGGCAATCTTCGTGCCGCTGGTGCCGCCCAGGCCCAGGGCTTTCGCCACCACCACGGAGCCGGTCCAACTGCGCACAATGACGTAAAGCTCGCCCTGCGCGCCCAAGGTGTAGCGCAGATCGGGTTCCAGCGTGCGATCAATCTCGTCGCGCACCGTATCCGCAGTCGCCGCGCTTGCGGCGACCGCGGCGGGAACCTCGGTTTGGTCCAAGGCCGAGCTTTCGCCGACGACCCGCCAGGCGCGGGTGCCGTAAATCGCCGCTCCGTTTACAGCCAGCCAGTCGCCCACTTTTTTCAAGTGTTCGGTCGTTCCGGCAGGGAAGGTTCCGTCGGCTCGCGGCCCGACATTAAAGAGCAGGTTTCCGTCTTTCGCCACCACGTCGGTCAGCAGGCGGACGATCTGCTCAGGCGTTTTCCATTCGAGATCACGCGGGTGGAAACCCCAGTTTTTGCCCAAGGTCGCGCACGCCTCCCAAGGCTCGGTAATGGCCTTCATCGGAACTTTTTGCTCGTGGGTATCGAAATCCCCAAGCCGATTTCCCACCCGGTCATTCACGATGCAGGCGGGCTGAAGTCGCCGGATCAATTCCCTCAATTCGCGGCTTTGCTCAGGGGTGATTTTTTCAGGTGTATCAAACCAGAAGATCGGAACGGGACCGTGTTGGGTGAGCAACTCGGCCACCTGCGGCAGCACCTTGCGGCGGAAGTAGCGGTCAAAAACTTTCGCATCCTCGTCGGGGTAATCCCAGGAGTTGGAGCGCCCGCCCTTGGTCGGCCAATCGGTCGGCGCGTCGGGGTCGTGCCAGTCCCGGCCCAGCGAATAATAAACGCCAAACAACAGGCCGTGGCGATTGCAGGCCGCCGCCAGCTCGGCCACCGGGTCGCGCGCAAAGCCGGAGTGGTCCACGATGTTGAAGCGGTTCGAGGGCGAGCGAAACATCGCGAAGCCCTCGTGATGCTTGGTCGTGAACACGAGGTAGCGCATGCCGGCCGCCTTCGCGGCGCGCGCCCACGCATCGGCGTCAAAGTCCTCTGGCCTGAAGCCGCGCGCGAACTCCTCGTATTCGGCGATTGGTATCTGAGCTTGGAGCTGCAGAAACTCCGTGAAGCCTTTCCCCTTCCACGGTCCCTGTTGCGACACCCAGGAGCCCTTCCACTGGCCTTCGGCGAGCGAATACAGGCCCCAGTGGATAAAGAGACCGAAACGCGCCTCCCGCCACGCCGCTAGCGAAGCTTCGGACGCGGTGCCCGCGTGGATGACTGTCGCTGCCGAGAGCACTGCAGCGCCGACCAGTTTGGAAGAAAGCGACATGACGTTAGGCTCCGGGGCGCGGGCTCACGGCGTGGATTCGGCCGCAGCCCGTGAAGAAGCGTCGGCTCGTATTGCCGCCAGGTGGTCGCGCTGCCACTGGTAAATCGAGGGAACCGCCGGTTGGGGCCGTGGCGCGGGCGAATCGGGTGCCTCGACGTTGGCTACGTTGCGTTCGTCGCTCGCCAGGGAAGTGCGGCCGCCTTCGAAACCGACCAGCGGACCGCTCACCCCGTAGAACACGTTGTCGGTAAAATCGACCCCGACGCAATCGACACCGAGGAACACGGGCGGCGACTCGGGACGGCGCACCACAAACACGTTGCCGACGATCGTGTGGTCGAAACTCTTCTCCTTCACATAGACCGCCCGACCCGATCCGACGACGAAGCGATTGTAGAGAATGAGCCAGGCCTCGTTTCCGCCCAACATGTGGAGACCGTTAAGACGCGAGACGACGTCGTTGTTATAGACAACGTTTCGGGGTCCTTGAGGCCCGTGGATTCCGCTCGTCGGGCCGGAGGCGTAGAGCCCGTGGCCGTAGCTGCCGCCTTTGCCTCGCGCATCAATGAAGTTGTTCTCGAAAAGGTTCTCCAACGTGAAGCCCGCGTGCCATTGGCCGTCGCTCCCGAGAAACCGCCCGTTGCGGATCACGTTGCCCGAGGCGTTCCATTGCAAATTCGGCCCGTGGCGCATGTCCCGCGCCTCCACGCCGTCCATGAGACTGTCCCAGGTTCGATCAAAGCCGACATAGCCGGTCCCTCCGCCGCCCTTAAAGATCGCGCCGTCGAACAAACAGTCCCTTACCTCGATGTGCTTGCACATCGGGAAGTAGGCCGAGCTGCGTCCGGCGTTGCGGATGGTGACGTTCTTTATCCAGACCCCCCATGCGTGACTGAAGGTGATGCCGTTGGTCCACACGTCCTCTATCGCCGAGGAAAGGGTGGCCGGAATGATCGGCCCGGGGGGACCTTGGTTGGGCACAACCAACTGCTCAATCTCCAAGTCCTCCACTCCGCCTCCGGAGATGAGCTTCATTTTTTGGACAAAGGATCCGTCTTCGACCGAGTAAATCGTGCGAAGCGGCTGGTTGAGCGTCACTCGCCCCCCTTCAACCGCCACCACCTCGTGGATGTTTTGAGCCTGGATTTCCCAACGACCGGTAAAGCCCACCAAACTCTTCCACCGCTCGCTCGCGGGCGCGACCAAGCTCAGACGATCACCGACCGCGAAACCGTGGCCCGGCGCCAAGGTGATCGACGTGGCGCCGCGACGGCCGTCGGCAATCAAGGGCAAGCGATCCGGAACCACTCCGCGGCCGACGAAGCTGATCGCGCCGAGTTGCAAGGGCCCCGGCGATCCCGCCGCCTCACGTTTGAGGCGCACCTCGATGCTGCGCTCCACCTTCTTGCCGTTGGCGTATTCGGCCAACGCGGTGAAGGTCCGCGTGCCCTCGCCCACCGCGTCCATCGCCAGCCGCGCGCTTACCCGGATGGAGAAAGTGTTGCCCCAGTGGTCCGCACGGGTCCGACGCGTCAAAGACTTGTCCCCGCAGCGCAGCTCGACCGTCACCAGGTCCTTCGGGTTGGCGTGCATCTCGATTCCCCCGTCAGGCCCGATCTCGTCGCCAGACTTTAGGCGCGGAAAGTAGATCTCGCCGTAAGGAATGTGATAGCCGAACAACAACCGCGTCTTGCCGCGCCCCGAGCCGCGAATCACAACATTGTCCGAAAAGATCATCACGGGTTGATCGAGCCGGTATTCGCCTTCTCCGATCAAAATGGCGCCGCCTCCCGCCGCCGCGACCCGTTCCGCGGCTTTTTCGATCAGCGCCGAGATGTCCTCGCCCGGTCGCGCGCCCAGGTCCGCCAGCCGCACGAGCACCGGCAGGTCCGGGATGCCCCCCGGAACCCCCGCGTATGTAAAGTCCGGATACACCCGTCCGTCCGGTCCGACCACGTCGGCGGCGGTCAGGCGGGCCTTGTCCTCCGGCCGGAGCTTGTAGGTGCCCGGCCAGGGCGCGACCGCGCGTATGGGGCGCTCAAAAAGCTCGAAGGCGTCGAGATCCACCTTGTAGCTGGGCGGCCTGCTCTGAGGGCGCTGCACAAGCACCGCAAGCGCCACGGTGCCGGCGGGCGGAATGGACTCCACCTGATACGGCAGCCAGCCCTTGCCCCGGTCGCCCCAAACGCGGTCGTAATCCCGTTTCAGAACGGTTCCGGCCTTGTCGAAAAACACCAGATGCACATTGGTGCCGCCGCCCGCCAGCACACGGCCCTGAAAGGCCAGCCGGTAAACCACGCCCTCCTTCGCCGGCACGCGAGGGCCGACCACCCGGGCTCCGCTGTCGTCTTCGGGACTCTCGAACCGAAGTCCGCGCCCGCCCGAGAAGGCCGCTTCCTCGGTCACCTGCGCCATACCGCGCGCCGAGGAGTAGGACCAGCCCGGCTCGCCGACCTCGAAACCACCGCCGGGCAATTCCACACGAATTGACTCATCCGCAACCTTCGGCGCGGCAGGGGGTGCTGAGGGCGCGGGCGCGGCGATCTGATCCGTTTTAGCTTCGGCTGCCGGCGCCGAGGCGGCGGCGGCGGCGGGCTTGACCGAACTCGCCGCCGCAGCGTCCGCGCGCTCGGAGACAGCAGCATCCGGAGGGCCTTTGGCTGCGCACGCCGCGGCCAGGAAAGTAAGGCAGATTAAGAGCAACGACAGCGCGGAGCGACCCAGACGGGGTTGGAGGCGAAACATAGAGGGCGGGGTTGAATGATCCAAATACGGCCGCGGGGAAGAAGCGGCGGGTTCATCGCCCCGCAAGCGCCTGCCCGGTGCAAAACAATCTTTATTCAAAGCGTTGAAATTATGACTGATTTCTCAACGCTCCGACGATGGGAAAAATTACCGACCGCGTTTCCTTGCAGGACGTCGCCGAGTCCTTGGGCGTTGATGTATCCACCGTTTCGCTCGCCCTACGCGAAGATCCGCGGATTTCCCAGAAAACGCGGGATAAAGTGAAAACCGAAGCGTTGCGCATGGGCTACCGGACAAATCCTCTGGTCAGCGCCTGGCTGCGACAAGTCCGCCAGCCCGAAATCGCGCAGGCCGGCGTAGGCATGGCCTTCCTCCTTGGCACGGGTGTGAACCCCAACGTGGCGGCGGAACTGTATTACCGCATCCTCGTGGACGGCGCCCGGGCCGAGGCAAAGGCGCTTGGCTATCTCGTGACGGAAATTTGCTTTGGCCACGGTGAGGAGTCGCGACTGAAAAAAGCGCTCGCCCAGCTTCGCTACCGAGGCGTTCGCGGGGTGATGATATTCGACCCCGAAGAGGCCTTGCCCGCCTCGGTGGTGGAAGATCTGGAAACCGATTTCGCGGTGGTCGTGCTCCTGCGCTGCGGATGGGGACAGCGTTTCCACCGCGTTGGCGCCGACGTCGCCGCCAACGTCGGTCTGGCGCTGGAACAACTGCGGGCGATGGGATGCCGGCGCATCGCCTTCCCAATCCACCCCAGCCAGGCGCAACGAGTGCGCAAGGAAGCACTCGCCACCTATCTCTGGCAGCAAAGCCGCTGGCCGGAGGCGGATCGCCTGCCTCTCCCCGACACCGTTGTGGAGCACACGCCGGAACTGTTTATCCGCTGGATGCGGAAGCAACGTCCCGACGCGCTGCTCAGCGTAAAATACTCCCTGCACCAGACGCTGCTCTCGGCCGGCTTTCGCATGCCCGGCGACCTGATCTTCGCGCACATGGGCACCGACGGCAGGCCTGAACTTGCCGGCGTCAACAACCGGGGTTTCGAAATCGGCCGCGCCGCCATCTTCAAGCTCGCCGGTCTCATCACAGGCAATCGCTTTGGCGTGCCCAGTATCCCGCTCAATACGCTCGTGCCGGGCATCTGGTGCGCCCCCGTTCTGGATGCCGCCGCCGGAAAGGCTGCGGCCCCCGCCAAAGCCGCCTCCGCTTCCAGGGCTCAACCCCGCGCCAAGGCGAACGCCCCGCGGGCCATCCGCCGCACGACCAAATCGAGTTGATCCAACTCGCCGGTATTTGCTTCCCGGGGCTCCGCGCCGGACCAAGTGCCCTCCGCAATGAATTGCTTCGCTTCATCGAGCAAACCCGCGACCTCGACATAGCCGTCGGCATCGGTGTCGAAGCCCGCAAACTCCTCGATCCGCCCCGCGGACACATAGGCGAGCGCGTGGAGTGTCACGAAGGGGCGGCAATCCTCCAGCGTCGTGGGCGGACGACGCCGACGACCACCCAGGCACCCTAGCAAGGCCCGCATATTCTCCACCTGCGCGTCAAAAGGATCCAGGACATGCGTCTCCACCCGGCCGTCCCTCCATAGGATTCGCGCCTCGCGCTTCGTTACATACTCGATCTCCGCCCGCTCGCAGACAACGATCTCCCGGTGCATCTCGGGCCCCCGGCAGGCGTGGCTAAGCGCGATGCGCAAGACCGCCCCGGAATCCGTCCGGGCTGAAAGAAAAACCGTGTCCGGCCCCTCGATGGGATGCGCCCGGGAGAGACGAGAGCGCACCGCCAGAGGCGAGGCCCAGCTCTCCATCGCACCGACGCCCGCCCAATGGAGGAGGTTGTGCACATGGTGGGATAACCCGTTTCCCAAGCAGGAATCGAGAAGCAGGCGGTGATCGTCGCCGACGAGGCGACCCGCCCAGCCAGCCCTCCCGTAGTATTTGGCTCCGCGCCCCCAAAATCCAATCAGACTCGCGGAACGAAAAACTCCAAACTCCCCCGCCACCAAACGTCGCTTCAGTGCTTGCCTGGTCGGCTCCGCAATGAAGTTAAATCCCACCAAGGTCGGCACCGGAGCATCCCGATCGACGGCGATCATTTCTTCCAATTCGGCCGGGGCGAGCGTGGGCGGTTTTTCCAAATACACCGCCAGCCCTGCCTCAACCGCCGCACGATGCATCTCGGCATGAAGCGGGATGGGAGTCGGGATCACGACCGCGTCGAGCTCGCCCGCGTGCCGCCGGAACATCTCGCGATAATCCCGATACACCGCAACCGCGCGGGCGTTGAAGCGCCAAGCCGCCACCTGCGCTTCAAAGCGTTCCGGTGCGGGATCACACGCGCACACGAGGCGGCATTCCCCTGCCTTCTCCAACGTAAGCACGGCATCGTGATGGCGGGCCGCATAGCCCCCCATGCCTATAATCGCCACCCGTGGAACGCGTGTATCCATGGTCATGCCCGCTCAAAAATCTGTCGCGTCAGCGGCGCGCGCGCGCGGGTTCTCCGAGGGCGGCGAACTGGATCAAACGCAATTGCCATTGACGGCCCCCGACACCGGCTCCGTTGAAATCCAACGAGTCCATGTAGAAACCCACGGCAGTCACCTCATCGAGCGCTTTACCCAGGATGACGCGCGGGGCGTCGAGGTTGGCGAACATCGATTTCGAAGGATCATACTCAACCCATTGGTCGAAGTTTCTCGCCGTGCGGGCGGCTTGCATGGTCTCCGACGGCTGATCGGGCGCGCGACGCCCCGGGCGCCCCAGAAAGGGCACGCTTACGTAATACTTTCCGCCGGTCTGCACCACCCAGCGGTGGCGCAGCTTGTCGTTATAGCTCTTGTTGTTCGTCCAGTTCAGCGAGGAATACTCGAAGCTCTCGAGGGTGAATGCCGAGATCGGAAAAACGATGACCGCCGCGACCGAATAGGTCCCGGTATCGGGCCAATTTCCATAAGCGGTTACGGCGATCGTGTCATTTACCTGCCCTTTTCCGTTGGCAAAGTTGTCTTCCACCACGGCCTTTTCGGGGGCGACGGTCAAATCCGAGGGCTCCGAAGCCCTGACCTCGTAGCCAAGCGAGAATGCCGGACCCTGGTAATCCGACTTCGGCGCGGCGGGACCAAACTCATAAAGAGCCGACGTGGCAGACCGCGCCCGCTTCGGCGTCCGCGCGAGCTCCAGGTCGCCAAATTGTCCGCTCCCACCAACGTAGGTGGAACCGTTAAAATCGACGGCAGCCTGCTGAGAGCGCGCTGAGGGCGCGGCGGCGAGCGCCACAAAAGCAAGCAAGGCGAAAGAGGTGAGAAACAAATCGGGGCGGGCGGGGAATTTCATACGGACTCACGTGTGACCGCGGCACGCTTTGCCGTCAGTATCTCATTAATTCAATACGTTGAGCGCCACGTCGCCGACCACCCAATTCAACGTTTTGAACTTCGCGGCGATTGCTGCGCCATGAAAAAGCGCCTTCTTCCAAATCAACCCGCTTACCCCACGTCATGTTTATGAAGCCCCGTCTGTCCCCGTCCCGCTCCACCCGCCCCGCCCTCGTCCTGCTCGCCGCCTTGGCCGGCGCAAACTTGTCTTTCGCCCAAACCTGGAACGCCGCCGGCAACGGCACTTGGTCCACGGCCGGCAACTGGAATCCCGCCACCGTCCCGGGCACCGGAAACACGGCCACCCTTAACGACACCTCCTCCAATCGCACCGTCACCTACGATAGCGGCGCATCCGGCACCGTGGGCACGCTCTCCATCAACCAGACCACCGCCAACATCACCAACACGGTCGATCTCCAGCGCAACCTCACTCTGCAAAACGCCCTCACGCTCGGCGCCTCCGCCGGCACCGAACAGGTCATCGTGGGCAGCACCGCTAGCACGGGCTTCCAGCTCACCTCCTCCAACGGCGTTGCTTTAAACTCCGGCGGCGTGCTCGCCCTGAGCGCGACCACCAACACCCTCGGCAACGGTTTCCAAGCGGGAAGCACAAGTGCCAATACCGCCATCACCATCGCCGGCGGCACGCTCTTGGTGCAGGCCACCACGGGCAACTTTACCACGGGTGCCGCGAGCAACACGGTCAACGGCAGCTTGAGCATGACCGACGGCATCATCCGGTTCGACAACGTCGCCGGCACCGCCTCCGACCGCCGCCTTGATATTCGCGGTAACGTCAACATCTCCGGTGGCGCCATCACCGCCGACCGCTCCACCGCCCTGCTGCAATTCCTCAGCTCCGCCAACACCA
>JAIYBI010000244.1 GCA_027488595.1 Opitutaceae bacterium
ACGTTGACCTTGGGTATCGTGGGCCAGATCGCGGCATGGAAAGGACACGAAGATGCTTTTCATGCGCTAAGGTTGCTACATGACCAAGAAATCCCCGCACAGCTTTACGTTTTTGGCTCCGACACTTCCGCTTTTGCCAATTCACTGAAAGCACTGGCAACAGAGCTTGATTTAACGTCCCATATCAAATGGTGTGGTTTTGTGGGTAATCATGCCGAAATCTATACCGCGATTGATGTATTGTTGATCCCGAGTCGATTCGATGAGCCCTTTGGGCTGGTAGCGGCAGAAGCCGCGTCGTGGGGAGTGCCGGTTGTGGTGACCGACTCGGGTGAACTACCAAGATTGATCGTTAACGGCATCACCGGATTTGTGGTTCCAAAAAATGACGGACAAGCTATCGCTGAGGCACTTGTTAAACTGCGCGATCATGGCTTGCGTATACGAATGGGTCGGGAAGCTCGTCAAAAGGCAACAACAGACTTTGGAACGGAGCGAATGGTGAAGGGCCTCATTAGTCTGGCCTCCGGATCAATAACTTCTAATAAACACGCTATTTTCTGATTTCCTCCTGTAATCAAAAGCCCAAATGGATTCCCCACACGTCACGTTTTTTCTGTGTATTTCAGTTATAGTTTCTTATATCGCATTGATCTTGCGCCATAAAACCATTTTAATGGGTTTTGTTTTCATGGCGGCTCTTCAAATATATATTCAGACCCTGTCACTCTTTGTCATCACATATATTTTTGATTTAGGCTTGGAATACTTCGGTCCTCCGCATTACTTTGTATACAATTACATGTCGTTCGGCCTGCTTGCGATGGCTGCGGGTGTTTGGATTGCATGGAAACCGATACGTGAAAACGAGCCCATGGTGAATCCATTCCTTGCGGAGACAAAGTTTGTAAATCTTTTTGCCATAGTTGGAGCATCCGCATTTATTGCTGTGGTAATTTTACCTCGAATTCCAACCATAAGCGCCGTAGTTCAGAAGTTTTACATGTTCCTACCTTTGTCTGTTGTAGCAGGAGTGCTGGTGTGGTCCGCGACTCGTAATTATAAGCCAGTATTTTTTGCGATCTGTATCTTCGTTCCGAGTGGAGTTCTACACATGGCGTCGTCGGGTCATGCCGCTCTATTAGGAAGCTTTCTACTTCACCCGATGTTGGTATTTTGTTTTTGGAGACGGCCTGGTTTTCGACATTTTGTTCTAATGGCTGTTTGGATTTGCGTATTCTTCATTGTAGGCGGGGTATGGCTAAATGCCCGCCTTTTGTTACGTCATGGAGAAGTTAAAGGAAGTGCCATTGAAAAAGTGGTGAAGTTTTTCCCGCAGTTTATGGAGCAGATATTCTCAGCAGAAGCGCTAGAGCCAGAAAACATACGACTTTCTGCGGAGCAACGGCTTGATCTCTCCAGTTTTCAAGTAGCACAATCCGTATATATGCCCAGCGGGCACGATTACGAGTGGGGTAAGGGTTTGTTCTTGGATCCGGTCCTTGCGATCGTGCCCCGTATTCTCTGGCCTAGTAAACCTTTCAGCATGGGTGATAATGAACACATAAACAAGTATACCGGCGCACGTTTCAATCAGGACGAGATATCTGTTGATACAATTATAGCATTTGACCTTTACGCAAACTTTGCGTGGCCGGGCGTAATCGTTGGTTTGTTCCTCTACGGCTATTTCACAGCCAAGCTAGAGTTGAAATTGTTTAAACCAGGCATTAGTCTGAGAAACGTTCTGTTGTTTTCCATCGTGCTCTTGTATCTGGCTACCGGTGGTCGCCGGGTTTCAGCCATGGCTATGGAATTGGCTGCCAGTGTGGTGGGTGCCTTGATTTTAGCTGAATTTTTGAAGGTAACGGGGCTCTTTAGGACTCGGTTTACAGAGAAGGCGCACTTTTCAATGTTTAAAGTTAAGCCTAGGCAGCGTCGGCTGCTTTGATGCATTACGATTTGGCACTCAAGCGCTAGATGATTTCAAACCCCATTAAGACAGTCGGTGAAAAGGTATACCAGAATGCCGGGAACAGTGCTGTTTTAAGCGAGATTCCCCAGTGCAGTTCTCGTATTCTAGACCTTGGCTGTGGGGCCGGGGACAACGCGCGGATTCTGTTTCTGGCGGGCAAGTCGGTTGACGGAGTTACGTTATCGGAGGCCGAGGCATTATTGGCGAAGCCGTATTGCGCGAATGTGGTTGTTGGCGATTTAGAAAAGGGTTTGCCTGATGGCTTGGCTACAAACTATGACACGGTCGTTGCCTCGCATGTTCTGGAGCATGTCTGCTATCCGCAAAAGGTATTGGCGGACCTGCGCTCGGTCCTTCTGCCTTCCGGGTTGCTCATCGTTGCATTGCCGAATATTCTGTTTTGGAGATATCGATTGAGGCTGATATTTGGTGATTTTGAGTATGAACCCAGTGGTATCATGGATAACACTCATTTTCGTTGGTATAGCTACGGCTCAGCGCAACGGTTTCTGATGAAAAACGGCTTTGAAGTTCTCAAGGCGCGGGCGGAGGGCTCCTTTCCTTTGCCTTTAGTGCGCAAATTTTTACCGCGGTCGTTCACTCAAGCAATTGACACGCTGGCGGTAAATCTGCTGCCGGGATTGTTTGGTTACCAGTTGATTTTTACTGCGCGCATCCGCTAACGTGTCGAAGACTAAAATCAGTGTTTGTTTGACGCACTTTGAGCGCCCTGAGAAGTTGGATGCCACACTAGAATCACTAGCCGCTCAAACACGATTACCTGATGAGTTGTTCCTTTGGGATGACTGTTCACGACGTGATCCAGCACCGGTGGTAAAGCGGTGGGCGGATCGTTTTCCGCACTTCGTTTATCATCGCAACGCGGTGAACTTGGGAATGCCCGGGAACTTAAACGCTGTGATCGCACAAGCGACGGGAGAGTATGTGGCAAATTTGCATGATGCTGATGTATTCTCACCTTTTCTTCTCGAAAAGTGGTCAAGTGCGTTAGATCGGCACCCCGAAGCGTCGTTGGTGTTTTGTGCTGATTCTAGAAGGAGCAATCCTTCCTTTAATCGCGCATGGCCCCAACCGTCGGAGTGCAGTTCCGGGCGCGAGTTCTTCAAGCGTTTTTATCTAGGTCGTATTGATTCGATCATTTGGGGGACCGTGATGATGCGGCGCAGCGCCTATTCGAAACTATTACCGTTCAAGAGCGATTATAAAGCCTGGGCCGATGTTGATATGTGGATGAGAGCATGCGGGATAGGTGATATTGCTTATGTAGATGATCAAATGATTACTTTGGACCATACTCCTACAGTAATCCGTCGCTTTAGTTTCGCACGTGAAGCTTTGGTTCAGGGGATGATATTGGAAAACATAAGAAGTCTGTATCAAGGGAAAGAGTTGGAACACGCGATTTCGGTTCAGAAGCGGGCCTGGTTCAGGTGTTGGTTTCGTTGGATGCTTGGCCGCTTACGACATGGGGACGTCAAAAGTTTAGGGGATGGGTTTGCGTATATTTCCGGTGAGCCAACTCGTTCGAAGACTAAAGCTCAGGTTGCTTCGGATGAGTTATCAGATCTGCCATGACCGCGAATGTGCCCGATGACTCTTAAGAAACTTGCGGTTTCCGCTTGGTCGCTAGCTTGCCGACAGCTTGAAAAGCGAGAACAGGGCATGTGGAGGCAGGTTATCGGAGGTTTGGATGTTCATTCCCTCAAGGTGGCGGTGGTCAAGCAAAGCACCTATTGTGATCTCTATTCCGTTCCGTTCTCGGGGTCGCCTGCCGAGTTATTAGCGACTTCGTGGCATCGAACAGGGCCCATCGGGCTTTTTCTTGGTTGCAAAACGCAGTTTGTAATCGTGAAACCGGATCCCGCACCTGAGTGTCGGGTATGGGAGGAAAAGCTCGTGTATGAAGTGGGTTCGGGCGATGAACGCGGTGAACGATTCCCGCTCATCCGGCAGAAGCAGCTGACCGTAGCGGTGGCGGCTGACTCAGTGGATTGGTCGCAGTTTGACATTGTTATCGCGATTGAAAACGCGGTGCCAGCCGCCGTGACGGGGCGGTATCCCGGTGTGATTTGGTGCACGATGCTGGAGCATCACCGGATGCGCCCCTACCGGGCTTATCTCCATAAGCCACCCATTGGTTACGATATCTTTCTGAACTTACGGATGGGACCGAATCCAGTCTCTCTTTTCAAGAAGCCCCATGTGATTGATTTTCCCTACGGCCTGAACCAAGTGAG
>JAIYBI010000424.1 GCA_027488595.1 Opitutaceae bacterium
CCAAAACCTATCCCGGCTGCACCACCCTCTGCCCCTGGCTCACCGTCTTCTCGCCCGAGCTCCCGCAGCCCGAAATCATCATCCGCATGGAAATCCACCGCAACGGCGAAAGCATGTACTCAGACGAATACGGCAGTAGCCAAATGAAGCGAACGCCCGAGAGCCTCGTCCGTCACGCACGAACTCTCGCCGCCGAAGCAAACGGCACGTTCGAAGCCGGATTCGCCCTCTTCACCGGCACCGGCATCATCCCGCCCATCCAGTTCGCCCTCGAACCCGGCGACATCGTCACCATCTCCAGCCCCCAACTCGGCACCGTCACTGCCACCACAAAAGTCGTCGAATTCGGGTTCTAAAAATGCCAAGCGAAGACCTCCTCAATCGGCACCTGAGTAACTCGCCGAGCCTCGAATTCCCCCTCAAAAGCCCCGGCCCTGAGGGCACCCTCGGCTACACCGAAGACGACCTCCTGAGCCGCCCCAGCGGCGACCTCTTCGGCATGTCCCAAAACGCCGGCATGATCGGCTCCGGCGCACATGCCACCGACCCCAACATGGTCATTCTCAGCACTCTCGGCGGCTGGCCAAACGCCGCCCTCGGCGCCCACACTGGCCACAACGAACTCTACAAACTCGTCGAAGTCGCCGCCCAAGAGTTCCGCCGCCTCGGCCAACTCCCCTTCGCCCTCCACACCAGCGACACCTGCGACGGCCGAACCCAAGGCACCATTTGGGCAAACATCAGCCTCGCCTCTCGCAATGTCATCTTCAAGAGCCTCGCCACCCAGCTCCGCGGAATCCCGTGCGCCGAAGGCGTGCTCGGCATCGCCACTTGCGATAAGGGCCTGCCCGCCATGACCATGCTCGTGGCCTCCCTCTGCCAGTTTCCCGGCAACCTCCCGGGCATCATCGTCCCCGGAGGCGTCACCCTGCCGCCCGAAGAAGGTGAAGACGCCGGCACCATCCAAAGCCTCGGCGCGCGCTTTGCCAAAGGCGTGGTGAACCTAGAACAAGCCCAAGACCTCGGCTGTAAGGCCTGCGCGACCCCCGGCGGAGGCTGCCAGTTCTTCGGTACCGCCGCCACCGCCCAAGCCGTCGCCGAAGCGATGGGCCTCACCCTCACCCACGCCGCCCTCGCCCCATCCGGCTTCGAAATTTGGACCGACCTCGCCCGAGGTTCCGCCGAATCGCTGGTCACCATGCGCCAAACCAGCCTCGGCGTCAAGCAAATCCTCACCGACGCCGCCATCCGAAACGCGATGACCGTTCACGCCGCCATGGGCGGCTCCACCAACCTTCTCCTCCATATTCCCGCCATCGCCCACGCCGCTGGGCTCCGCCGTCCAACGCGCGAAGACTTCCACGAAATCAACCTCAAGGTCCCGCGCATCGTCGATTGCCTCCCAACCGGAATCCACCCCACCGTCCGCGTTTTCATGGCGGGCGGCGTGCCCGAAGTCATGCTCCACCTCGCCGAGCTAAACCTGCTCGACCTCGACGCCCTCACCGTCACCGGGCTCACCCTCGGCGAAAACCTCCAACTCTGGAAAAACAGCGACCGCCGCCGAATCCTGCGCGAACGCCTGCTCGCCGAAGACGGCATCGACCCCGACGACGTGATCCTCTCTCCCGCCCGTGCCAGCGCCCTCGGCTTCGGCCCGACTGTCGCCTACCCGACCGGCAACATCGCTCCCGAAGGTAGCGTCGTCAAGGCGACCTCCATCCACCGGCGCCTCCTGGATGCCGACGGCATCTACCGAAAAACCGCCCCCTGCCGTACCTTCACCAACGAATCGAGCGCCATCCATGCCGTAAAAGAAGGCATCGTCCGGCCCGGTGAAGTCATCGTCATCATGTGCCGCGGCCCCCTCGGCGCCGGAATGCCGGAGACCTACGAAGTCACCGCCGCTCTCAAAGGCATCGCCGAACTCTCCGACTGCGCCCTCATCACCGACGCCCGCTTCTCCGGCGTCACCACCGGCCCCTGCTTCGGCCACGTCTCCCCCGAAGCCCTCGCGCCGAACTCCAACCTCGGCAAGCTCCACGATGGCGACATGATCGAGATCTTCCTCGACACCAAACAACTCCAAGGCTCGCTCAACCTCGTCGGCGAAAACGGCGTCGCTGTCTCGGCCGAGCACGGAGACCAAATCCTCGCCCAGCGCAAGAAGCGGGAAGACCTTGAAATCGACCCCCACCTCCCGGACTACATCCGCCAATGGGCCCTCATCCAACACCTCAGCGGCGGCCCCTGGGGCGGCTGCGTAGAGGACCTAACGACCCTCGAAGCCGCGCTAGGTCCCGCTATACTCCCCGCATGACCGTGTGTTCCTTCCTCGCCCTCTCCGCTTTTGCGCTCTCCGGTCCGAAGGCGGATGACCTGACCACTATCGAAGGCACCATCGCCGCCGTGTACAACGTGATCTCCGGCCCGGCGGGCGAAAAGCGCGATTGGGACAAAATGCGCTCCCTCTTTCAGCCCGAAGCCCGCATGATCGCCGTTGGAAAAACTCCCGCTGGCGAAGTCCGCAAGCGGTCCATCACCGTCGAGGACTACATCAAGCAGAGCGGCCCAATCCTAGAAGAGCGCGGATTCTTCGAAAAAGAAGTCGCCCAAAAGACCGAGCAGTACGGCAACATCGCCCACGTTTTTAGCAC
>JAIYBI010000316.1 GCA_027488595.1 Opitutaceae bacterium
CCGCGCCCGCCCAAGCCCCGAAGAAGTCTTTCTGGGGCCGGCTTTTTGGCGGCGCTTAAGCGATGCCCGATCAACCCACGCCTCCTCCTCCGCCTCGCCCCCCGGGGAGTTTTCTGCCCCCCGCCCGTCGGCAGCCGAACCTGAGCCTGCCCCGTCGCCCCCAGACTGGGAAGCCTCCCGTCACCACCGGCGGGATGATCTCCTTTGCCTACGCCGACGCTTCCCCCGACACGCAGCGCCGCGTCGAGGCCAGGATCAACAGCCGTAATCCTTTCCCGTCGAGCCTTCAAGCCGCCCCGTCCAACCATCAGGTCGAGGCCGAGCGCGCCCGTATCCGCGAGCTCGAGGCCGCCCTCCGCCAACGCGACCAGGAACAGAACGCCCGCGAGGCCGCACTCGAAGAACTCCAGGGTCGTCTCGTCGAACGCGAGCGCGAGATCGCCGAGCTCGAAAACCTCCTCCTCGCCCGCGAAAAAGTCCTCATGGTCCAGCGCAAGGCGCCCACCATGCCGCCCTTCGCCGCCAGCGCCGCCGAGACTTCCGCCCTCGAAACACTCCGCGCCCAACTCGACGCCAAAGAGGCCTCGATGCAAGAGGCACGCGCCGCCCTCAAGGAACGCGAACGCTTTATCGAGCAGTCCGAAACCACCTTGATGGACAAAGTCACCGCCCAGCAGGAGCACGAAATCTCCCTCGAACAGCGCGAGGAAAACGTTCGCCGCGCCGAGATAGACCTCCGCCGCCGCCTCGCCGAGATAGATCCCGCAGCCGCCGCCGAAATCGAAGCCGAGCGCATAAAGCAGCGCGACGAGTTCAACGAGTGACTTCCTCCGGACCGGTTCTCAAGGTCCCGGCTCTAACAGGTTAGATCCGCCGGTGCTTGGTTTCCAAAAAACCAGTATCGCATTTCCCCGACCTTCTCGCCTTAGCTCTTCCGCGAATCTGTCGCTCTGAGCAAAACCTGCCATCCAAAATTATGTCAAACACCCCGACCCCCAACAAAAAGACCCTCTGGAAAGTCATTTCCGCGTCCTCCGCCGGCACTCTTATCGAGTGGTATGACTTCTTCGTCTACGGCGCGCTCGCCACGATCATCGCCGGCCATTTTTTCCCGAAGGATAACCCCACCGCCGCTCTCCTCCTCACCTTGGCCACTTTCGCCACCGGCTTCGTAGTCCGGCCCTTCGGTGCCATCGTCTTTGGTCACATCGGCGACCTCGTCGGCCGCAAATACACCTTCCTCCTTACCCTGCTCCTCATGGGCGGCGCGACTTTTGTCATCGGACTGCTGCCCGACTACGAGACCATCGGAATGGCGGCCCCGATCTGCCTCGTTCTCCTTCGCCTCGTGCAGGGCCTCGCGTTGGGCGGCGAATACGGTGGCGCCGCGACCTACGTCGCGGAACACACGCCCAAGAACCATCGCGGCTTCTACACCAGCTTCATCCAGATCACCGCTACCGGCGGTCTGCTCCTCGCCATCACGGTGATTCTCTGCGTTCGCGAGATCATCGGCGTCGAAGCCTTCAATGACTGGGGCTGGCGCCTTCCCTTCCTCGTATCCATCTTTCTTGTCGGGCTTTCTTACTACATCCGCATCAAGATGGAGGAATCTCCCCTTTTCGCGAAGGCGAAAGCGGAGGGCAAACTCGCCGTCAACCCACTCAAAGAGAGCTTCCTCAACCCCGCCAACCGTCGCCTCGTGCTCATCGCCCTTTTCGGCGCCACCGCCGGCCAGGGTGTGGTCTGGTATACCGGCCAGTTCTACGCCATGTATTTCCTGCAAACCGTGTCGAAGGTTCCTTACGAGACCGCGCTCCTTCTCGTCGCCGTGGCACTGCTGCTTGGCACCCCCGCCTTCGTGCTCTTCGGCAGCCTGTCGGACAAGATCGGACGTAAACCCATCATTCTCGGCGGAATGTTGCTCGCCGCCTTGCTCTACATCCCGGTGTTTGCCGGCCTTCAGCACTTCGCCAACCCGCTGAATCCCGTCATGATCGTAGCCTTGCTTCTCGTGCTCGTGATGTTCGTCGCCATGACTTACGGTCCCATCGCCGCCTACTTGGTCGAAATCTTCCCGACGCGCATTCGCTACACCTCGATGTCCCTCCCCTACCATGTGGGTAACGGCATCTTCGGTGGTCTAACCCCGCTCATAGCGACCGCCCTGGTCGCTCGGTTCGGCAACCCTTACGCCGGTCTCGCTTATCCCATCGCCGTCGCGCTTTTGACTACAGTTATCGGTGCCATTTACCTGAAAGAAAGCCGGCACTCCGATATGGAGTGATGCCGGGACGGGGCTTCATGGTGTTGGCTGATCTCCCTCGACCATGAGCACTGCCGCTTCACCCCTCGCACCTCCAAAGCCCACCGGGTCCGCCTCGCTCGGCTGCATCATCCCCTTCGGCCTGCTCTTCGCCATCATCGGCAGCGTGGCGTTCTACTTCGTCACGCTGCGCCCGCTGCTCCGAGCCTCGGCCAGCTCCAACTGGACCGAAGTTCCCTGCGAAATCCTCTCCAGTGAGGTCGAACGCAAATCCGATAGCGATGGCTCCACCTATCGCATCGCAGTCCGCTACCGCTACACCTGGTCGGGCCGCGCCTACGAAGGCGACCGTTACGATTTCTCCAGCGGCTCCACTAACATTGGTGTAGACGGGATGCGGCGTGCGGTCGCGAGCCTGCCCGCCGGTCGCCACACCACCTGCTTTGTAGATCCCGCCGCCCCCGGCTCGGCGGTGCTCTCGCGGAGAAACTCCTCCACCGTCTGGTTCGGAGCGTTCACACTTATTTTCCCCGCCGTCGGTCTCGGCCTCATCTTCTCTTCCATCCGCTCCGCCCGGCGTGAAAAGTCTCCTCTCTCCGGAGCGCAAACCGGCCGGCGCGCTTCCGCGTTTGGTTCCGACGCATCCCATACCGTGCGCGATTTCTCCGATCCCCTGCCTGCCGGCGAGGTAGCCCTCAAACCCGTCTCCGGCCGCCTGGGCGCCTTCATCGGACTCACTTGCGTCGCCCTGTTTTGGAACGGCATCGTCAGCATTTTCGTCTACAACATCTTTCGTGATTTTCGTGGCGGCTGGGCCATACTCTCAGGTCTGTTCCTGATCCCCTTTGTTGGCGTCGGCCTGCTCTTTCTCGGGCTCGCGGTGCAGGCCTTCTCCCGCCTTTTCACTCCGCCCGTGGAGGTGCGGCTCGATCCCTCGCGGCTTCATCTCGGGACACGCGTCCCCTTCACCTGGCGCCTCGGCGGCTCCGGCGTGCGCAAACTCACCATCCGCCTCATCGGCCGCGAAGAAGCCACCTATCAACAGGGCACACGCACCACGACCGACAAATCAGATTTTCACCGCACCATGCTGATCGAGTCCACCGATGCCCTGAGCCTGCACGAGGGCCGCGGCGAACTCATCCTTCCAGGGGAAAACGCCGCCCCCTCCTTCAACGGAAAGAAAAACCGCCTCGTGTGGGAGATCGCCTTCGACGGCGACATCCCCTGGCGCGCCAACGTGGACGATCGCTTCACCCTGCCCGTGCGCAGTGTTTCCAACCCGCCCGGCCTCAACGATACC
>JAIYBI010000112.1 GCA_027488595.1 Opitutaceae bacterium
CGGTTCCCGCATCAGCGTCGTTGGTCGCGGTTTCGGCAACGCCGATATCATCAAGTTCGACGACGTAGTGGTGAAAACCATCAACGAGTCCGCCAACTCCCTCAGCTTCATCGTCCCCGCCGTCGCCACCGGCCGCAACTACCGCGTCACTCTCGAGGGCGCAGCCGGCAACTCCCCCGTCGGGACCTTCCGCGTGGACCCCGCCTCGGTGGATGTCTCGCCCAGCTCCCTCACCCTTTCCAAGGACCTGAGCCAGCCGCTCACTTTCACCGTCTCCGTGCCCGCCGGCCCCGGCGGCCAGCTTCTCGATGTCACCACCGACATCCCCGAGAGCGTCATCATGCCCGAGGTCATCGTGCCCGAGGGCCAGACCGCCGTCACCATTGACGTCAAGGGCGGCAAAGCCGGCACCGGCAGCCTCTTCCTCAAGGGCTACAGCAATGGCGAGGTCACCATTCCAGTGACCGTCCAGTAAACTCGCCGCGCCGCGATTCGCGTTTCAGCGGAGACCTTTACCGGTCTCCGCTTTTTTGTGCTCCGTTGGCTGCGGCTTGGCCTGCCCGCATCCGCAACACCAGCGGCCGGTGGTCGCTGGCCAGCGCGGTCTCCGGTGCGTCCTCGATCCAGGCCCGCTCCACCGCCGGCAGCAGCGCCGACGACACCAGCACGTGGTCAAATCGTGAATACACCGCCTGGGTCGCATAGGCGTGCGTCCAGCGGTGCCCGCGCGAATCCGCCGCGTCCAGCCAGGTCGCGATCTCGCGTTTACCCTTGGCCTGCACCGCACGCAGCGGGCGGCTTCCCGGCACGGCATTAAAATCACCGATCACCACGTAACGCGCCGTGTTTGTTGTGCCTCCCTCGTCTGCCTCCACCGGCTTGGGCACCCGTTGCAATATCCGGTCGCGCACCGCCACCGCTTCGGCGGCGCGCTGCTCATCGGCGGCGGGGTCGGTCTTGTCGTCGGTCAGGCGGCTTTTCAAGTGGACGATAAACAAGGTCACCACGCCGCCGCCCTCCGGCCAGGGCACCTCCACCTCAAGCAAACCGCGCCGCACCGGCTCGGGCGTCGCAGCCGCCGTGCTCGCGGCGGCGGCGGTTCGCACCCCGGCCAGATCGCGGTGTGGCGTCACCGCCCCGAGCGGCACGCGGCTGAGCACCGCCAGCCCGCGTTTCTCGTCCGCCGCGAGCATCGCCTCGCCGTAGGGATAACTCACACCCTCGCTCGCCAGATCGCGTCGCAACTCCTCCAAAAACGCCGGCCCGCCCATCTCTTGAAACGCGATCACGTCGGCGTCGAGTTTGCGGATGACGGCGCGCAGGGCGGCCTTTTCCGCCTCGGGTTTCGGGTAGTCAGGCCGGAAGCCGCCGCCCTCCGCCAGCTGGCGGTTTTCGAGCGTGTAGTTTTGCACGTTGTAGGTCGCCAGCGTGAGCGTATCGGCCGCGCGGGCGGCCGTCGCGGCCATCACCGCCAAAAGAGCACCGACCAGCAGCCGCATGGGGTTCGACATTTTCAGCCCTTGGTGAGCGCCCGCTCGCGCTCCACCAGCGCCGGATGCGAGTAGTAAACCGCACTGAAGAGCGGGTGCGGCGTGAGGTTGACGAGGCTCTTTTGCGCGAGTTTGCGCAGCGCCGCCGCCAGCGGCTCCGGCCCGCCCATCGCCTCGCGGGCGAAGGCATCGGCTTCGAACTCGTGCTTGCGCGAAACCCGGTTGCCGATGGGCGCGAACCAGAAAAACACCAGCCCGCTGGTCAGGCCGAAGAGTAGAAACGCCGGCGCCAGCTCCCCCGCCGGAAACCCGAAGGCGGGGTTGAACCACGTGCTGCGCGCGAGGGCCGCGATCGCCGCGAAGCCGCCCAATTGCAGCGCCGCCGAGGTGAGGAGCATCTTTGGCACGTGGCCCTTGCGGTAGTGGCCGACCTCGTGGGCCAGCACGGCCTCGACCTCGGTCGGCGTGAGCTGGTTGATCAACGTATCGAGAAGCACGATACGGCGGAAGCGGCCGAAGCCGGTGAAAAACGCGTTGGCGTGGCCGGAGCGTTTGCTGCCGTCCATCACCTCGATGGTCGCGGCCTTGAAGCCGGTGCGCCCCGCCAGCGCGAAAAGCCGCTCGCGCAATTCCCCCTCGGGCAACGGCGACAGCTTGTTAAACAGCGGCAGAATCAGGCGCGGATAGAGCACGACCATCAGGAGTTGAAACCCGAAGAGCAGGCCGAAGCCCCAGAGCCACCACGCCGCGCCCACCCAGCCGATGAGCGAGAGAAGACCCCACAGGATCGGGAAGCCGAGGCCGAGCGCGAGCGCCGCGCCTTTGAGCTTGTCGCTCACCCAGAGTGCGGGGGTGGTTTTGTTAAAACCGAAGCGCGCCTCCAGGCGGAACTGTTCCCACCACTCGAAGGGGAGGCTGGGCAGGCTGGCTAGAATGCCGGCCGCGAGGATGAAGAGCGCGTCGTCCCACTTCGCCATCGGGGCCCAGGCACCGATGTGGGCGAAGAGCCAGGGAAGGATCGTGCTGCCGAGAAGCAACGCCAGCACGCCCGCCTCGAAGAGGTGACTGATCATGCCGAAGCGGTTTTTGGCGAGGGTGTAGGCGACGCTGTTGCGGTAAGTGGAGGCATCCACCATTGCGGCCACGGCGGGCGGGGCGACTTCGGCGTGGCGAGTCACCTCGCGACGGTTCAGTGCCGCCAGACCGAGCTCGGCGAGCAGTTTGAGCGCGATCAGTCCCCAGACGATAAAGAGCACGTTGGCCAAATCCATGCCGCCCAAGAGAGCGCGTTTCCCGCGCCGAGCGAGTAAATCCGTCCGGTTTTCGATATCCGCGCGGACCAAAATCTCTTCCGTCCGGGCAACGCCGATGCAACGCGTTGGTCTCCTTCGAGGGCGACAAACTCGAAAAAGGCGCGCTGCTCCGCCGGATGGAACTCAGCCAGGGACGAGGCGGCGATGAGTCGCGCGCCGGTGTTTATCCCGGCACTGGACTCCACACGCCTTACTCGTCCGCCGCCGCGTCGGCCTCAATGGCCGAGCTCACACGCTTTTTAGTGCGAGGCTTTGCCTGGGCGGAGCCCTCGTCAGCAGCCTTGGGCTTGCGCGTGCGAACCGGCTTGGCGGGCTTCTCCACCGCGCTCTCCGCTTCCGCAACGCTGGCTTCCGTCTGCGCCACCTCGGGCACCGAAGCGGGATCAACCGGCGTGACCACCGCCGCCGGCTCCGAAGGAGGCGATACGGCTTCAGTCGTGGCGACCGCGACCTCCGGCGGCGGAGCATCCGCAGTCACGACCGGCGGCAACATCCGTGGCACCGCCTTGAAAATCGCTCCGTCGCCGGGTTCAACCGGGACTACGGGAGCGTCATCGCCCGCCGCGGGCGCAGGGCTTTCGGGTGCCGCAGGGCCTGCAGCCGCGGCCAACTCCTTGGCCGAGGCCTGGCGGCCGTTGATCCAGGTTACCCCGCGTCCGTCCTTAGTTACCCAATACACATAAACGCCGATGATCACGAGTCGCGGCTTTTCGCCGGCGACCGGCGGCACGAGGTCCAGCGCGGCGAACGCCGCCTCAAATGCCGCCTCTGTCTGCTTGAACGCCTTGGCCAGATAAGTGGTCGAGCCGGAGTAGCCCGGGCCGTTGCGGTTGCGCCGCATTTGAGGGCGGATCGCATCGAGCAGCGCCTCGCCCTGGGGCAAGGTTGCCTGATCCGTCGCCGAGACTTCAGCCCCGCCGGCGGACGGAGTGAATCCGCCCTCACCTTCGACCGGCACCGCCGGCTCGCTGCCCGCCGGAGCGTTGGCCGCGTTGGCCGCCGCGGCCGCACGAGCGGCCTCGCGAGCGGCTTCACGTGCCGCTTGCGCCGCCGCCTGCTGTTCGCGGCGGGCCGCCTCGGCGGCAAGGCGCTGTGCTTCGCGTTCGGCACGACGCGCGGCCGCCTCGGCTTCGCGCTCGGCCAGCTCGGCGGCACGTTTCGCCTTCTCAGCCAGCTCGGCGGCGTGCTCTTCGGCCAGGGCCGCATGCACCGGGTCGTCGGTGCCGAGAGGTTTGCCCGCCACAACGCGGAACTTGGGCCGGGGTTTCTCCCTCGTGTTTAGAAAATACAGACCGCGATTATTGCGATTCACCCAGAAAAGATCGCCCTCGTATTCGAGGAAAACCGGCGCGGCGTCCTCGGTCTCGGGAATGTCAAAGCCGCACTCCTTCATCGCACCCATGAGGTCGGCCTCGGGTTGCTCCCAACGCTTGGCAAGGTAGTTGAGCGCCACCGACATGCCGGGGGCGTTCTGGTTCTTGCGCAAATGGGGCTTTAGCGCGTCGAAGAAGGTGGGCAGGTCGTCCGCGTAGGTGTCGAGATTCGACCAGTCGTCCGCGCCGTGCGAGGCCTCGTCGGCGAGGGCCTCGGGGTCGCCGTCGCGGTCGGTGTCGCGCAGGCTGCGCAGGCTGTCCGGCGAGCCGGGCGCCGCGGCGGAGGCGGCCGCACCACCGGGCTGCGCGTCGGCCGAGGCCGCGGCGTCGCCCGCGTATTGTTTGTTCATCAGCTCGACACGGAGCTTATCCGTCTCGGCCTTGGCGGCGGCGGCGATGGCCGCTTCGAGCGTCCAGTCGCGCAAGGTCGGGCGCCGGGCGAGTCCGTTGAAGACCAACGAATTCACCGCGTCCGTCCGAAAATCAATAATCTCCCACTCGTCTTTGCCGAGCTGGTTGAGATAGGTTTCCAGCATCGTGGCAGTGGCGAATCCGCCCTTGCCGCTGGTGATCACTTTATATTCCCAAAGGGCCATAATTACTTGGTTTGCGTAAAAGCCCGCAACGCATCCCACATGCCCCCGCGATTGCCGAGCCCAATCTTCCGATCCGGCAAAGTCGCGACGAGATCGTTTCAATCGGAAACAGGAGAGATGTCCCGGGTTCTTGCGTGTCCGCGTCAAGGGGGCTGGTTCGCCGCGCGGTCCGCATCAGTGACAGATAAGATTGTTCACACTCGGCCCGAGCAGGCCCAGGTCGGAACGCAGGCGCCAGAGCAACACACCCAGAGCGAGCGCCGCGATGCCTTGTTGCAGGCGGGTCATTCCAACCGGAGTGAGTCGCGCGCGCAGCCAGCCGTGGTTGAGTTGCACCGCCCAAAGGAGCGGAACGGTGCCGAGTCCGAAGGCGAGCATCAGCTCGGCTCCTTGCGCGGCCGAGCCCGACAACGATGACAAAGCCACCAGAAAATAAAGAGGACCGCAGGGCAGCAAGGGCGTCGCCGCGCCCATCACCGCCGCGACCTGCCACCCGCTCCGGCCCTGCCGCCAGATGCGCAGTCGGAGTTGCACGCGCGCGAGCAGGGCGAGACGCGGAAGGCGCGAGCCGAGGCGCAACGCAACGAACGCGAAATACGCCACCATGAGCCACGGCAGCACGCGAGCACCGGGGGTATCCAGCCAGCGCAGCGGCGCGGCCCCTAGTCCGCCGGCGACCAGACCGAGCACAAGGTAGGCTGCGAGCCGGGTGCCGTGGTAGGTCGCCTGCATGCTGACCGGGTCGTCCTTGGAGCCCTTGGCGGGCGTAAGCAGGCAGGCCAGAGGACCGCACATGCCGGCACAATGCAGGCTGGTGACGAGGCCTGCCACGAGGGCGGCGGCCGGGGTGTTCACCGAGGCAAGTTCCATGATCAGGAAGGGGTTTTTGCCGATGAAACGGCGGGCGCGGTTTCCAGTGGCACCGTCGCGGTGGGATTTTTCGCCGCGAGGTGGAGCAGCACGGCCCACGCCGCGAACATAAGACCAAAGAGCAAACCGACGCCGAGCCAGAGGGAGCTGACCTTGGGCAACTTCATGGTGTCGCGGCTCCCGTCGAAGCGCGGTCGGGGCCGACAAACTCAATCTCGCGCACGATTGAGAAAGTGCCTGCTTCATCGCGCGCCGTGATGCGCAACGGGAAACTGCCCGGGTAGTTTGCGCGCGGCGTCTCCACGATCAACGGGCGCACTTCCTCGGCCAGCGGCCCGATCTCGAGTGCGCTCTCCATGCCGAGCATCGTCACGGGGACTGCACCCGCATCAATGGTGAGCACGAAACGCGCAGGCACGTCGCGCTTGTTCACCAGGCGCACCAGATACTGGTTTCGAATGGATTTCGCCTCGATAAAGAACGGAGCGCCCAACATTCGCGTGATGCCGAAATTTGCCGGTCTCACGCCCGAGATCGCCCAGGTCGCAACACTCGCCCCGACCGCGAGCAAAACCGCGTAGATCACGATGCGAGGGCGGAACCAACGGGTGCGTCCGCCGGCGAACCCCACTTGTGAATCGTAGCGCACCAGGCCCTTCGGGCGGTCGAGTTTGGTCATCACTTCGTCGCAGGCATCCACGCAGGCGGCGCAGGCGATGCACTCGATTTGAAGGCCCTGGCGGATATCTATGCCGGTGGGGCAGACTTGGACGCAGCGATTGCAATCAATACACGCGCCGGCGTCGGGCGTGCCGACCTTGCCTCGTGGCTCGCCACGGGTGGTGTCGTAGCCAATCGCGAGCGTATGGTCGTCCACCAACGCGGATTGGATTCGGCCGTAAGGACAGATGATGAGGCAGAGCTGCTCGCGAAACCACGCGAAGTTGAAATAGAGAACGGCGGTGAAAATGCCGGTGAAAACAAACGCCGACCAGTGCTCGCCGGGGGCGTCGTGCATCATGGACCAGAGTTGGGGAATCGAGACGAAGTAGGAGAGGAAAAGATGGGCGACGAGGGCCGAGGCGAACACGAAGGCGATTTGTTTAACACCGC
>JAIYBI010000332.1 GCA_027488595.1 Opitutaceae bacterium
GGTGAAGGCGACCTGCCAGGGGCCGGGGATTTCCTGGTGTAGTGGAAGAGTGGAGACGAGGCGCGCGGAAAGCGGAGCGGGCTCGGTCGGGCCGGGGAGGGATGGGTCGCGAAACACGATGAAGGCGGAGGCGCGGGCTTCGAGGGCGAGGGGCACGCGGGTGAGGCCGTCGCGCTCGGTGAAGTTGGCGAGGGCGGTGATGGCGCCGGTCTCCGGGTTCCAGAGTTCGGGGATGCGGCCGGTGACGCGGAAGGAGGCGGTGAAGGTGGTGCCTTTGTTTTGGTGGTTCGCGACGAAGTAGAGATCGCGGTCGGCGGTGCGGCGGTGGGCGTGGAGGATGTCGGCGCCGTCGGGGCCTGCTTCGTAGGCGAAATCGCGCGGGATGCCGAGGAGGGCGAGGGCTTCGGCGGGAGTGTAGCCCCAGAGCAGGCGGCCGGAGCCGGTGGATTTTTCGCCGCGCGCGGCGAGGGGAGCGGGGCCCCAGAGTTCGTCGGCGATGCGGCTCACCTCGGCGGAGCCCTCGGGGCCGTCGGCGAAGGAGCGGGTGCCGGCGGGTTTGACGGGGCCGAGCACGGTGGCGCCGGCGGCGACGAGTTCGCGCAGGCGGCGGGCGGCGGGCAGGGTGAGCTCGGGGCCGCCGGCGAGGACGAGGAGCGAGTAGTTCATACCATCGGGCAGGACGATGCGGCCCTCGGCGACGCGGGCGCGAGTGAGGAGAACCTCGTCGCCGCAGACATCGTAATCGTAGCCGGCGGGCGGAACGGGGCGGAGGCGATTGGTGGCGATCTTGAGGGGCGTGTCGTTGCCCAAGTGATACAGGATGTCGGCGACGGGCAGGCCTTGGCGGAGGAGGTGGGAGGAGCGGGCGAGGGTGTCCCAGAACGGGCGGGAGTCGCGCCACCAGGTGTTGTGACGTTGGAAGGGGACGTAGAAACGATCCTGGGTGACGCCGGGGAGGCGGTCTTCGCGCGGTTGGTGGACGTAGGCGAGAACGACGAACTGGTTGATGCCCTGGGCGAGGGCGGCGTCGGCGAAGGGTTTCATCATGGCCGGGTGGGCGTCGGCGCGGCTGCCGGTGAAGGACTCGGCGGCGACGACGGGCAGGCCGTAAACGTGGGCGGCGGAGGCGGCTTCCTTGCAATCGATGGTGCCGTCGGGTTGGGACATCCAGAACTCGGCCATGGGAATGTCGGTGCGGCCCTTGGCTTGGATGTTGTCGCTGGGCAGGCAGGTGGCGATGCCGGGGGCTTGGGCCATGAGTGTCATGCCCTCGGCGTGGCAAAGGGTGCGGAGCGCGCCGAAATACTCGTCGCTCATGAGGTCGGCGATGGTGCGGCGGACATCGTGGAGAACGCGGTCGGAGTCGGCGGGGCTGCCGACGACGCGGCCGGCCATGACGGGGAGGAGGCGGCGGAGATCGTAGCCGCGCAGGCGGCGGAAGTGGTCGGGGAAGGCGGCGGTCCAGTTCTGGGAGCCGTGCTCGTTGCTGTCCACGTTGATGCCGGCGAGTTTGGCGCCGGGGACGGTGCGGACCTCGGCGAGGATGCGGCCGACGTAGTTTTGAAACTGCACGGCGACGGCGGCGGCGGAGAGTTTGTCGCATTCGAGCCCCATGCCCTCGGGGCGTCCGTGTTTGGTGCGGGCGCCGGTGGGGATGTGGCCGAAACGGAGGACGGTCCAGGAACCGGGCGGGGCGTCCCAGTTGAGGCGACCGTCGGGGGAGAGGCGGTCGGTGAGATCCAGGATGCTGGCGGGGTCTATGACTTCGGCGGCGGCGTAGGCGGGGGTTTGGTCTGGGTTGGAGAAATCGACGATGTGGCCGGCTTTTTCCTCCCACTGGTCGATGCGCGCGTCGGGGTGGAGCTCGATGTTACCGATGACGAGATCGTCGTCCTTGTAGGTCGAGTTGCGGCCCCAGCCCTCGAGGCGGAGGCGGAAGTGGCGGGCGGTGGCGGCGGGGAAGGCGCGGGTCTGGATGTCCCAGTAGTCGTGTTGGGAGCCGTTGGCGGGGAGGGTGCAGACGGTGGTCCACGTGGTGCCGTCGGTGCTGGACTCGAGGGTGCCGACGGGAGGGTTGAGCCTCATTCCCTGGCCGTAGGCGTCGTCGGCCCAGGAGGTGGGGACCTGGGTGGCGATGACGAGGGCCTTGGAGTTGGGGCGTAGCGCGTAGGTAAGGGCGCGGATGGTGACGAGACGGCCGTAGTCGAGGGCGATGAGGACGGGGCCGCCGCCGGGGGGCGGGGAGAAGCGGAGTTTTTTGGCGTCGGGGCCGGCGAAGAGGGAGGCGGCGTCGGGCGTGGCGGGTTGGCTCGTAATGGCGGGCGCGGGCAAGGCGTCGGGCGTGCCGCCGGCGGGGGTGGGATAGGCGAGCACGGCGACATCGCGGTAGAAGTTGTGGCGGGAAGTTGCGCGCGGCAGGACGACGGAGACTCGGCGGCCGCCGGTGACGACGGACTCGGTGGCGACGAGGCGCTGCATGCCGAGCTCGGGAGTGATCCACGGGCCGCCGGCGACAAAGCCGTTGCTGGCGTTGACCTCGAGCTTCAGGCCGAGGCGGGCGCACTCGGCGGCGGCGAAACGGACGCGGGCAAGAAATTCGGGCGAGAGACTTTTGAGGGCGTCGGGGCGGTCGGCGAAGACCTGTTCGTAGAGGACGACGCCGCCGAAGCCGGCGTCGCGCAGGGCTTCGAGATCGCGGGTGATTCCGGCGTCGGTGGTGACGGACTCGCCCCAATACCACCAGGTGGTCGGGCGGGAGGCGACGGGCGGGTGTGCGAAGTCGGATGGCGAAACCGTGGAAGCGGCGAGGACGGAAAGTCTAAATAAATGTAAGACGAAAAAGGTAAGAA
>JAIYBI010000448.1 GCA_027488595.1 Opitutaceae bacterium
GGCCGAGTTCGCGGGTGCCACCTACCACTTTACCAGCGCCGCGCACCGCGAATCGTTCCTCAAGGAACCCGTCAAATACGTTCCCGCCTACGGTGGCTACTGCGGTTACGCCGCCGCCATCAACCGCCTCTCCCCCATCGATCCCACCGTCTTCCAAATCATCGAGGGAAAACTTATTCTCCAGCATAACCAAAAAGCGCTGGGCAAGTGGAACGAGCTCCCCGACAACGTCAAAAAAGCCGACCAAAACTGGCCCGGCCTCGTCTCCCGCAACGGCAACGTCGGCAAGACGCTGGTCAACCTCGATGACAAGGGCGTCGCCATTGAGGGCCACGATCCTGTGAGCTACTTCACCGACGCCAAACCTGCCCTCGGCAACCCCAAGATCGAGGCCACCTACAACGGCGCGCTCTACCACTTCGTATCCCAAGAACACCGCGCGACTTTCGAGAGCGACCCCGCCAAATACATTCCCGCCTACGGTGGTTACTGCGGTTACGCCGCCTCCATCGGCAAGGTCCGCCCCGTCCGCCCCGACATCTGGTCCATCGTCGATGGCCGGCTCATCCTCCAGCACTCGCCGGGCGCGGTCGAACTCTGGGAAAAAGACATTCCCGGCAACAAATCCAAGGCCGACCTCTACTGGCCCAAACTCGTCGTCGCCAAGGCCGGCAAGAAAAAGCCCCTCGATGGCCTCCTCGGCAAATCCGTCCTCCCCGAACTGCGCTAATCTTTACCCGCCTTCCCCCCTCCACCGTCCAGCCCTCGACCATTCCCTCCCGTGAATCGCCTCTTTCCTCTCTCCCGCCTCCCTCGCCTCGCCACCGTCTCCGTCGCCCTTCTTCTCGCCGCGCCCGCCGCGCTCTTCGCCGCCGACACCGTCGCCCAGCCCACCCTCACCCTTGAAGGCGCGAAAAAAGCGGGCGACGCCGCCGAAGCCGGAGCCGCTAAACTCGGCGCACCCGGAGCCGCCATCGCCGTCGTCGATGCCGGCGGCCACCTCCTCTACTTCGTGCGCCGCGCCGGCACTTTCCTCGGCAGCCCCGATATCTCCATCGGCAAGGCCCGCACCGCCGTCGAGTTCAAGAGCCCCACCCGCAAGTTCGAGGACATCATCGCCAAGGGCCGCTACGCCATGACCTCCGTCCCCAACTTCACCCCGCTGCAAGGCGGCATCCCCATCGTCGTCGACAACTACATCGTTGGCGCCATCGGCGTCAGCGGAGCCACCAGCGCCGCGCAAGACGAGGAGATCGCCCTCCTCGGCGCCGCCGCCTTCACCGCCGCCCCCGCCGCGCCCGCCCAACCCTAAACCCGCCTCGCACCATGCGCGCCCCCTCCTCCTTCTCTTCGTTCTCCGCGTTCTCCGCCATCGTTCTCGCCCTCGGCGCGCTCCTTCCCTCCTTCGGGCTGGCCGCGCCCCGCGCCGTCCTCGCCGACGCCGTGGTCGATCTTCGCACCCCCGCTGGCGCCGCCCTCGTTGGCGCCGAGTGGCGTTTCCTCCCCGCCACCATCACCGAAATCGACCATCACCTGCCCGGCCCCGACCTCAAGCCCACCGGCGCCGCCAACCGAACCCATGACCTCACGCCCCGCGCGGGCGTCGCCGGCTTTGACGACTCCGCCTGGGAAAAAATCCCGGCCGACACCCTCGAAGCCCGCCGCGGCTCCGGCCATCTCTCCTTCGGCTGGTATCGTTTCAGTATCACTATCCCCACTACCATCGGCACCCTCCCCGCCGCTGGCTCCACCGTTTTCCTCGAACTCGTCGCCGACGACTACGCCGAGATCTGGGTCGATGGCCAACTCCCCCGCGTGCCCGGCTCCGAAGGTGGCGCCTTCCCCGCCGGCTGGAACGCCCTCCAGCGCGTCCTTCTCACCCGCGACGCCCAGCCCGGCCAACGTATTCAGCTCGCCCTGCTCCTCGCCAACGGCCCACTCTCCGACACGCCCGGTAACTACGTCTGGCTTCGCTCCGCCACCCTCGACTTCTACCGTCCGGAGCGCGCCGCCCTCGGCGAGATCGTGAAGCTCGACGTCACCCGCCTCGACCCCGGCCTCGACGCCATCCTCCCGCCCGCCGCCAAGCTGGAAAAACTCGCCGACGGTTTTGCGTTCACCGAAGGCCCCGTCTGGCTCCCCACCGACGGCGGACACCTCCTGTTCAGCGACCCCAACAACAACCGCATCTATCGCTGGTCCTCGACAGACGGCGCCACCTCCGTCTATCGCACCAAGAGCGGCTACACCGGCGTGGACATCGGCGCCTACCGCCAGCCCGGCTCCAACGGTCTCGCCCTCGACGCCCAGGGCCGCATCTCCCTTTGCGAACACGGCAACCGCCGGGTCACTCGCCTGGAGAAAAACGGTGTCCTCACCGTGCTCGCCGACCGCTACGAGGGCCGCCGCCTCAACAGCCCCAACGACCTGATCTATCGCGCCGACGGCACGCTCTTTTTCACCGACCCGTTTTTCGGTCTGCCCAAACACGCCACCGACCCCGCCCGCGAACTCGATTTCACCGGCGTCTTCGCCGTCCGCGACGGCAAGGTCACGCTCGTCACCCGGGAGCTCACCGGCCCCAACGGCCTAGCCTTCTCCCCCGACCAAAAAACCCTCTACGTCGGCAACTGGGATGATAACCGCAAGGTCGTCCTCCGCTACACCCCCGACGCCGCCGGCCGCGCCGGCCCCGGCGACCTCTTCGCCGATCTCACCACCGAGCCCGGCGCCGACGCCATCGACGGCGTGAAGGTGGACCAGGCGGGCAACGTCTACGTCAGCGGCCCGGGCGGCCTCTGGATTTTCGCCCCCGATGGTCGCCGCCTCGGCCGCCTCAACGGCCCCGAGCACCCGCACAATATGGCCTGGGGCGACGCCGATCGTCGCACGCTCTACCTCGCCGCCCAAAACGGCCTCTACCGCCTGCGCCTGAACCTTCCTGGCGCGGGCGCCACCCTCCTTCCCTGATCCAGCTCCAACTCCAGATCCACGCTCAACTTCTCCTCCACACCATGACCACGCACTACGACTTCATCATCATCGGCAGCGGCGCCGGCGGCGGCACCCTCGCCCGTAAACTCGCCTCCTCCGGCAAACGCATCCTCATCATCGAGCGCGGCCCCTACGTGCCACGCGAAAAAGCCAACTGGGATACCCGCGCCGTCCACGTCGATGGCCGCTACCACCCAAAGGAGACCTGGCTCGACCGCGAGGGCCGCGACCTGCATCCGCACACCAACTACTACGTCGGCGGCAACACTAAGTTCTACGGCGCAGCCCTCTTCCGCCTCCGCCGCGAAGATTTTAGCGAGCTCCGCCACCACGGCGGCATTTCCCCCGCCTGGGACGTAGGCTACGATGAGTTCGAGCCCTACTACACCGCCGCCGAACGCCTCTACCACGTCCACGGCGCCCTTGGCGAAGACCCGACCGAGCCCCACCATAGCGAGCCGTTTCCCTACCCCGCCATCAGCCACGAGCCTCGCCTGCAACGTCTCCACGACGACCTCGTGCGCACCGGCCACAAACCCTTCCACACCCCGCTCGGCGTCATGCTCAACGAGTCCGACCGCGTCCACAGCCCGTGCATCCGTTGCAGCACCTGTGACGGCCACCCCTGCCTGGTCAACGCCAAGGCCGACGCCCAGACCTGCGGCGTGGACCCCGCGCTCACCTTTCCGAACGTCACCCTCATGCCCGAGGCGCTCGTCACCCGGCTCGAGACCGACTCCTCAGGCCGCCGCATCACCGGAGTCCATGTCGAGCGCCAAGGCGAGAAGCTCGTGCTCTCCGCCGAGGTCGTCGTGCTCGCCGCCGGCGCGATCAACTCCGCCGCCCTCCTCCTCCGCTCCGGAAGCGACCGCCACCCCGCCGGCCTCGCCAACGGCTCCGGTGTAGTGGGCCGCCACTACATGGGCCACATCAACTCCGTCGTTCTCGCCATCTCCCGCGAGCCCAACGACACCATTTTCCAAAAAACCCTTTCGATTAACGACTATTACCTTCGCGCCCCCGACTTCGATTTCCCCCTCGGCCACATCTCGTTCGTCGGGAAGACCGACGGCGTGATGCTCTCCGCTGGCGCCCCGCCCCTCGTGCCCGGCATGACGCTCGACATCATGGCGAAACACTCGCTCGACTTCTGGCTCACTTCCGAGGATCTGCCCGACCCCGAGAACCGCGTCACCGTCAACCGCGACGGCAAGATCGTGCTCAGCTACGTCCCCAACAACGAAGAGGGCCATCGCCGTCTGACCGACAAATTGAAGTGCCTGCTCAAGGAGATCGACTGCACCCACATCATCCCGCGCAATCTCTTCCTCGGCCAACGCATCCCCCTCGCTGGGGTGGCGCACCAGAACGGCACCATCCGCTTCGGCACCGACCCGCGCACCTCCGCGCTCGATGTGAACTGTCGCGCCCACGAGGTGGACAACCTCTACGTCGTGGACGGCAGTTTCTTCCCTTCGAGCGGCGCGGTGAACCCCGCCCTCACCATCATGGCCAACGCCCTCCGCGTCGGCGACCACCTGCTCCGCCACGTCTGAGCATTGGCCACTATCTCGCCTTCTGCATGAGCCATCATACCACGCCCGGCTCTCCGCCGTCCCGCGCGCTTTATCGGCGCAGCGGAGCGTTCCGGCTGGCTGGCGCGCTGTGCTGCCTCGGATTCCTCATGCAGAGCTGCGCGCCCAAACAGATTGATCTGGCGCAGCGTTTCGCCGGCCGCCCTGCCCCCCGTATGGGCGAGGTGGGCTCGGGGGCGGAGCGTATCCACTTTGCCGAGACGGGAAAACCCGGCGGACCCGTGGTTGTGTTGATCCACGGCACCCCAGGCGATTTGCGCAGCCTGGCGGAGGTCTTCGCCGACCCCGGCCTCGCCGCCCGCGCCACCCTGGTGACCGTGGACAGGCTGGGCTGGGGCCTTTCGGGCGACGGCTCGCCGGTCGCCTCGGTCGAGCTTCAGGCCGGCGCTTTGCGCGCGATCCTCGACGCGCATCCAGGCCCGCGCCCCGCCGTCGTGGTCGGGCACTCCTATGGCGGCCCGGTCGCGGCGTGGCTGGCCGCGGACGAGCCGGCGCGGGTCGGCGCGGTCGTGCTGGTTTCCGCCTCGATCGACCCGGACGAGGAACGCACCACTTGGTATCAGACGGTCAGCCGCTGGTGGATCGTGCGCTGGATGGTGCCGGGCGCCCTCCGCAAAGCTGACGCGGAGGTGATGCCATTACCCGGCCAACTGACCACGCTGGGCACCCGGCTCGCCTACCTGAAGGCACCGGTTTACGTGCTGCACGGTCAGGACGACAAACTCGTGCCCGTCGCCAACGCCGACTACGTCCGCCGCGTGCTCGGCCAATCCTCGCCCATCGTCGAGATCATCCCCGGTCAGGGGCATTTCGTCCCCTGGGAAAACCCCGAACGCATTATCGCCCTCGTGCATCGCGCCTTGGATGGCTTGGGCGTTCCACCTTCACCACCGGTTTCTCCAACTCCGCCCCATTTCCCTTAAACCCGTCCACCGCATGCTCCTTTCCCTCTTCCGCTGTTTCGCCCGGCCTTCGCCGCAGGCCTTTTTGTCGCTTAGCCTGCTGCTCCTCGCGTCGTCGCTCTTCGGCGCCGTCCGATCAGTCGGCCCGATCACGCTCTCCGTCGCCGACCTCGACCGCCAGACCGCGTTTTTCCGTGACTTGCTCGCCTTCGAGGTCGCGCCGACGACCGAGGCCGAGGGCGTTGACCAAGACCGCCGCTTCGCGCTCACCGGCGTGCGCACCCGCTCCGCCACCCTCCGCCTCGGCGACGAGCGCATCGTCCTGACCGAGTTCGTCGCGCCCCGCGGACGACCTTATCCGGCGGATTCGCGCAGCCCCGACCACTGGTTCCAACACATCGCCATCGTGGTGCGCGATATGGATGCCGCCTACGCCGTGCTGGCACGCGCCAAGGTCCGCCACGTCTCGACCTCGCCGCAAACTCTGCCCCTGAGCAACCCGGCGGCGGGCGGCATCCGCGCCTTCTATTTTCAAGACCCCGAAGGACATGTCCTCGAGGTCATCTGGTTCCCGCCCGGCAAGGGCAACCCGCGCTGGCAGCAGCCGACCGACCGCCTCTTCCTCGGCATCGACCACACCGCCATCGTGGTGAGCGACACCGACCGCAGCCTCGCCTTCTACCGCGACGCGCTGGGCATGACGGTCGCCGGGGGCGCGGAAAACTTCGGGACGGAGCAAGAACACCTCAACCAAGTCTTCGGCGCCCGCGTGCGCATCACCGGGATGGCCGCGCCGGATGGCGGGCCCGGCATTGAGTTCCTCGAATACATCACCCCGCCCGGTGGCCGCCCGCTCCCCGCCGATGCGCGCCCCAACGACCTGCTCGCCTGGCGCGTCGCCCTCACCGTGGATGCGCTCGTCGCGACCGAAGACGCCGGGCGCAAGGCCGGTGGCGTGGCCGTATCGCCCGCCCTCATGCGCGACCCCGACGGCCACCTCGTCGAGTGGGTCGAGCCCAAACCATAAACATGGCCGTGCCCGCGCCCACTCCGCTTATTCGCCCCGAATACCTGATCGAGGCCGCAGGTCTGGGCCTGTTCATGGTCTCGGCCACGGTGTGTGTGGCGTTGCTGGAGCATCCCGCCTCGCCGCTGCACGGGTGGATCGCGTCGGGTGACGTGCGCCGCGCGATCATCGGCGTGGCGATGGGCCTCACCGCCCTGGCCTTGATCTACTCGCCGTGGGGCAAACGCTCCGGCGCGCATTTCAACCCCGCCGTGACGCTGACGTTTTTCCGCTTGGGCAAAGTCGCGCCCCGCGACCTCGTGGGCTACGTCGTCGCGCAATTCATCGGCGGCACCGCCGGGCTCGCCTTGGCCGCGCTCGCCCTCGGCGGCCTCGTGGCGCATCCAACAATCAACTACGTGACGACCACGCCCGCGAGTTCACCGTGGGTGGCGTTCGGTGCGGAATTTCTCATCAGCGGCCTGCTAATGACGGTGGTCTTGCAGATCTCGAACCGCCCCCGGCTCGCGCCCTACACCGGGGTGTGCGCCGCGTGCTGCGTCGCACTTTTCATCACATTCGAGGCCCCGATCTCTGGTATGAGCATGAATCCGGCGCGCACCTTCGCCAGCTTCACCCATGCGGGCGGCTGGGTGCATTATTGGATTTACCTGTTCGCCCCGCCCTTGGGAATGTTAGGCGCTGCGAGGCTCTACCGGGCAACCGCCGCGCGCGGAGTGGCCTGCGCGAAGATGAGGCACGTGGACGGTCAGCCCTGTCTATTTTGCGACTATCATCGCCGCTTGAAGAAAGTCCTAGAAAGCGCGGGCGCATCGGTCATCCCGAACGAAAAAAACTAAGCTCCATGCCATCGGGTGATTACGAACGATGCTTCCTTAATCCACATTTCTCGGCCTAGCTGCTTTTTCCGAGCCTTCCCCGTCCTCTTCCGACCGGAGTCGCCATGAAAATTCGCCCCGCCCTCGTGCTCCTCCTGCTGCTCGCGCCTGGCTTGTCCCGCGCCGCAGAGGCTTTCACTGTCGATCCCTCCGCCCCGCGCCAAACCATTCGCGGCTGGGGCGTCTCGCTCTGCTGGTGGGCCAATCTCGTCGGTGCCTGGCCGGCGGACGAAATCGAACGCGTCGCCGACCTGCTCGCGGTTGATCTCGGCTACAACGTTTTCCGCTTCAACATCGGCGGCGGCGAAAACCCCGCCTGCCCCTTCGGCTCCGACCACATTCGGCGCGACGGCGGACGGATGCCGGGTTACCTCCCCGAGCCGACGGCCCGAGGCGAACGAGGTCCGCTCAACCTCGCCGCCGACGCCCGCCAGATCGCCGTGCTCGACGCCCTCGCCCGCAAACAACCCGCCATTCTGACGGTGTTGTTCTCCAACAGCCCGCCTTGGTGGATGACCCGCAGCCGCTGTGCAGCCGGTGCCGTCGACGGCGGCGCCAACCTCCTCCCCGCGTTCGAGGACGACTTCGCCGACTACCTCGCACGCTCCGCCGCCGCCCTCCACGCCGGCCATCCCGCCTGGAACATCCGCCACCTCGAACCCTTCAACGAACCGCTCTCTAGCTGGTGGAAGGCCGGCGGCAAACAGGAAGGTTGTCACTTCGCACCCGACCAACAGGCCGCCGTGCTCGCGCGGCTCGGCGAACACCTGGAAGCCCGGCCGCAGCCGAATTTGTCGCTCGTCGCGGCGGATTGCAGCGAGGTGCACGAGACCTTGCGCGTCGTGGCGGCGCTCCGCCGCGAACACTCCGCCGCCCTCGCCCTGCTCGCTGGTCTCCACACCCACTCCTACCAGGGCACCGCCGAGGAAAAACGAACCCTCGCCGCCGAAGCCGCGTCCCTGAGGCTCCCCGTCTGGCAATCGGAAACCGGCCCGCTGACCTGGCAACCCAAGGACGGGAAAAGCTGGTGGCATCGCCACTACGACATCGCCGACCGCCTGATCGAGGACCTGCGCGAACTGCGCTGCGAGGTGTGGTGCGACTGGCAATTCCTCTCCACCGACGACGCCTGGGGCCTGCTCCGCTTCATCGATTTCAATGAAAACGACCCTTCCGCTGGCCGCGCCTACGCAAAGACCCGCAGCTACTTCCTGCGCAAGCAGGTCGTGAACTTCATCCCGCCCGGCTACCGAATTCTGCTTACCGGCCCCGCGCACACTCTCGGTGCCCTCTCGCCCGATGGCCGTCGCCTCGTCGTGCTGGTGGCCAACCCCGAGGTCGAAGCCGTTACCTACCGCTTCGACCTCGCCCGTTTCTCAAACCCGGCCGCCCTGCGCGCCTACCGCACCGCCGGCCCGGACGGTGGCGAAACCATGGCCGAATCGCCACCCGGTGCCTTCTCGCTCGACGCCCAAACCCTGACCTGCGTCGCGCCCGCGTATTCGTTGACCACCCTGGTGATCGATTTCGCGCCAAGCCAAAGCGGTCCCGCCCTACCTCAAACCCCGACATCCATTGGTGTCACCCCGTCTTTGATCCGGGGAGACCATAAGGGTTCGACGGAGCGGAATAAACCTCCGGCTGCCGCCTCTCATCCATGAATGAAAACTAAACTGCGGGTTGGGCTGGTTTTAGGCGCGGGTGCGTTTCTGGCGGTCTGGCCACTTGGGGTGGCGGCGATCAAGGCGCGCGAGCCGGCGGCGGACGCCCCGGTCGAGATCGGTCGCGTGGCGTGGCTGCGTGATCTGGACGATGGGCTGGCGCTCGCGAAGGAGGCCGGCAAACCGGTGTTTCTGCTTTTTCAAGAAGTGCCGGGTTGCGCGGGTTGCCGGGAATTTGGCCGGGATGTTTTGGCCAATCCACAGATGGTAGCGGCCATCGAGTCCCATTTTGTCACGGTGTTCATTCCTAATAATCAGCCGGGGAAAGCGGCCGAAGTGCTCAAGCAGTTTGGCGAGCCCGCGTGGAATTATCAGGTGGTGCGTTTCCTCGCAGCGGACGGAAAGGACCTGATCCCGCGCGCAGACAAAGTCTGGACCGTGCCCAGCCTTGCCGCGCGTATGGTGCTCAGCTTGGAAAAGGCCGGCCTGCCGGCGTCGGCGGCGTTGCAAGAGCTGGCTGGGCGACGTGCGGAGACAGCCCCGGTTCGACAGAAGGTAGCGTTTGCGCAGGCCTGTTTCTGGACTGGGGAAATGTGGCTTGGGCAAATCGAAGGCGTCGAACGCACCGAGGCCGGATTTTTTGAAGGCCGGGAAGTCACGCTGGTGGAGTTTGATCCGCACCGGCTCACTTTGCCCGATTTGGTCCGCGAGGCCGTGGCTCGGCAATGTGCGGACCGTATCTATACCACAACGGCAGTGGATAAAACTCTCGCGGAGGGGGCGGTGAAAGGCCATCGCGTGGGTTTGCTCGATGCGGGCTACCGGGCAGCGCCCGCCTCGGACCAAAAGAGACAAATCCAGGGCACGTCGGCGCAAGGTCGAGCCTTGACTCCCGAGCAGGCGACCAAGGTAAACGCCTTCATCCGCACCGATCCTGAGCGAGCGGAGTCTTACCTGTCCGATCCGCGTTTTTCACACGCTCGCCAATGAGAAGATCGATTTCCCGCGCTGATTTTCTGCGAATGGTAAAACTCGATCCTAAACCTACCCGCAGGCAGCAATAAACAGCTCGAAAGCGCGGACCTATCATCTTGGATAACTCTTATGCCTGAAGCCTTCGCGCAAGTCTTGGTCTGGTGCGGCTACGTCTACGTGGCGGCGGGGCTTTTGCTGCTCCCTTGGTGGCACGCTCGCGGGCTGGCCCGACTCGACGCGGCGGCGGGCCATGGCGGCTGGGGTTTCCGCGTGCTGATAACGCCCGGGCTGGTTGGCCTCTGGCCGGTCTTGTTGCTCTCCGCACGTCGCGGCACCGGACATCCGAAAGTCGAAACCAACGCTCACCGCGCCGCCGCGACGGAGCACGCACCGTTACCATGATCGCCAAACTAAGAACGAGGCACCGGCGCTTGTGGTGGGCGCTAGCCCTGTTGGTTCCCGCCACACTGGCCCTCGCCCTGTGGACACGTCGCCCGCCGGTTATGATGGATAAACTACCTCCGGGACTGGCCGATAGCGTGGCCAAGGAGGCAAAGCCATGAGCACCGTTTATGCAGCTGTCGGCTGGAGCCGCCAAAAACGCATCTATGACCTCACGTTCGGCGGCGTGCTGGTCGGCTATCTGGCGATATTCGCGGGCGTGAGCGTCGCGCTGTTTCCGGCGGCGACGGCGGAGACGATCCTCATCCGCGCCTTCGGCACGGCGGCGTTTTTGTTGTTGCACGTCATCCTCGCGATCGGCCCGGCGGCGCGGCTGGACCGACGGTGGCTGCCGCTGCTCTACAACCGCCGGCACCTCGGTGTGACGATGTTCGGTCTGGCGGCGGTGCATGGGCTGTTTTCGTTGTTTCAATTTCATGCGCTCGGGGTGCTCGATCCGTTTGTGAGCGTCTTGGTCAGCGACGGCTCTTTCACGCGCTTGGAGACCTTGCCCTTTCAGGTCTTTGGTCTGTTGGCGCTGGGTATTTTGTTTCTGATGGCGGCGACGAGCCATGATTTCTGGCTGAATAACCTGAGCGCGCCGGTGTGGAAGGCGCTCCACCTGATGGTTTACGTGGCCTACGGGCTGATCGTCGCGCACGTGGCCTTTGGTGTTGGGCAAATGGCGGGCGGCGAGTGGGTGCTGGTCGGCACGGCGCTCGGAGCGGCGGCGCTCGTGACGCTGCATCTCGCGGCGGCGAGGCGCGAGGCTGCGACCGACTGCGAAGCGCCGTCGCAAGCTGGCTGGGTGACGGTGTGCGGGGTGGACGAGATTATTGACGGACGCGCGAAGATCGTCGCGGCGGGCGGCGAGCGAGTCGCGGTGTTTCGGAACGGAGAAACGTTTTCAGCGGTCTCAAACGCCTGCCAGCACCAGAACGGCCCGCTGGGCGAGGGACGCATCGTGGATGGCTGCATCACCTGTCCGTGGCACGGTTATCAATACCTGCCGGAGACGGGCGCGTCGCCCGCGCCATTTACCGAGAAAGTCTGCACCTTCCGCCTCAAGGTCGGCGACGGCAAAGTGTGGCTCGACCCGCGGCCATTGCCGCCCGGCACCCGGGTGGAGCCGGCAACCCGCGCATGAAGCCCATGAACGACGAATTCTACATCGGTTACCTGCCCAAAGCTCCGGCGGCGACGGCCCGGCACGTGCGCCGCGTAGTGCTGGCGCTGGCGGCGGGCGTGGTGGCGACGGGCGCGGTGTTGGCGGTGGTGTTGCCGTATCTCGGTGCAGGCGTTTTTGAGTTCGGGCAGGTGCGCGATTTTCGCGGAGTCGTGCGCTGCGACGCGATGCATGCGCCCCGATTGACCGACACGGAAGTGGACTACCTGCTGGTCGGACCCGGCAAACGCGGAGCACTGGAGATGTGCGGCGCCGAAGGCCAAACGGTGACGCTGGCTGGCACCCTGATCACGCGCGACGGACGCCGCGTAATCGAGACAGCGGGCCCGGCGCGCCAGACAGCGGAGGGCGCGGCAGGATCAGAGGAGCCACCGGTGTCGCTCGGCATCATGACGCTCACGGGCGAGATCGTGGACCCCAAATGCTACTTCGGCGTGATGAACCCGGCTGAGGGCCGCGCACACCGGGCCTGCGCAATCTTGTGCCTTCGCGGCGGCATCACGCCGGTGTTTGTGGCGAAGGACCGAACGGGCGCGACCGCACACCTCCTCATCACCGGCCTGCGCGGCGAGCCGATCACGGAGGAGCTGCTGCGCTGGGTTGGCGAGGGCGTGGCGGGCAAGGGTGAAGTGGTGCGCATGGGCCGCTGGCTGACCTGGCGTCTCGACCCGGCGAGTCTGAGCTTTGCAGGGAAGTAAAATCGTGCGCGATTGCCGAGTGCCCCGGTCAGCAACGGCATTTGTGGTGAGTGTCTATGCTCAGGGGATTCGAGACCCTTTTGTCTTTGTGCATTTCCGTATCCTGATTTCAAACACCACAAGCCTGCAGAACCCCCTCAATCTCTATTCTTGGCGTTTGCAGAAAAACCCGCCCGCCCTACGTTGAACCACGTATGCGTTTCGCACCCGCCTTTCTGATTCTGCTGCTCTTCGCCGCCCTCACGGCAACCGCCCAACCCGCCGCCACGCGCACCATCCTGATCGTCGGCGACAGCCTCACCGCCGGCTATGGTCTCGACGACCCCGCCACCCAAGCCTACCCGGCCCTGCTGCAACAAAAACTCGACGCCCTTCCCGCCGCCACGCCGGCGCCTTGGCGCGTCATCAATGCCGGCATCTCCGGCGACACCACGTCGGGCGGGCTTCGACGCATTGATTGGGTCCTGCGCCAACCGGTGAACGTCTTCGTGCTCGCGCTCGGCGCCAACGACGGGCTGCGCGGCCTGCCGCTCGATCTCATCCGGCGCAACCTGCTCGCCATCGCCGCCAAGGTGCAGGCCAGAAACCCCTCCGTCCGCGTGGTGCTGGCCGGCATGAGGATGCCGACCAGCATGGGCGACTACTCCGCCGGATTCGACCGCCTGTTTGCCGAGCTCGCCGCCGCCCAAAACTGGACCCTCGTGCCCTTTCTCCTCGAAGGCGTCGGCGGCGTGGCCGAGTTCAACCAGGCTGACGCCATCCACCCCAACACGGAAGGCCACAAGATGATTGCTGAAAACATCTGGCGCTCTTTGCATCCCCTGCTGTGAAACCGCCCCGCGCTCTCCCCTCCGGCAGTTTACTCGCGGCCGCACTCCTCGCCTTGGTCGCGTCGTCCGCCGGTGCTGCGGCCGAGGCCTTCGCCGCCGCGCCGGATTACTCCGCCCGCGCCACTTACCGCTGGACGGAGAACATCAGTCGCGCCTCCGGTCCGGGTGACTTCCGCGACACCGGTGAATACGAACTCTCCGCCACCGCGAGTTTCAAACGCCAGCTCACCCCGCGTGTTTTTGCCAATCTCGACTTTACCCTCACGGGAACGACCAGCCCGGAATACGAGCTGCTGGACCGCATCGAGTTCGGACCGCGCCTCACGCTCAAACGCAAGTTTGGCCTCGGCCCCTACGCTCCCACCCTTTCCGCCGCCGCCACACTCACCGGGCGCTACGCCGCACTGCACGCCCAGGATGGCATCGGCGCACGCGGCTCGCTTACCTTCGCAAAGCGCTTCGACTCCTGGATCGCCGCCTCCGTTTCCGGCGAATGGGCCGGGCACGTTGCCGAGCGCTCGGCCTTCTCCGTCGCCCACTGGGCGGCGGATGCCAGCCTCATCCTTGATCCGCACCCGCGCCTGCGCTTCACCACCGGGGTAAGCCGGCTTGAAGGCACCTTGACCGTCAGCGCCTCGCGCAATCGCTTCGTCAACGGCGCCCTCGCCGGCGCCCTCGGCCCGAAGGTCGCCAGCTACTTCGCGCGTATCCCCAAAGCTGATACAAACATCTTCTCGCCCGCCTGGGTTTCCTACCGTCTCGAGGGCTACGTGGACTCGTGGTGGTTCGATCTCTCCCCCGCCCTGACCGAGCACACCAGTCTCTCGCTCCGCTACGAACGCAACCACGCCGAAAGCATCGTCCAAACCGAATACAGCCAGGACATCCTTTCAGTGAGCATAAACCACGCGTTTTAATCCGTCGTCCCCGCCGCCATGCTTCGATTGCGCCCCGCCCTCTTGCTCTTCACCCTCGCCTGCGGCGGCCTCCAACTCTTCGCGCAGACCGGTTTCGAGGCGCTCGTCCGCACCGCCGAGGGCAAACCCGTGGCTGACGCCATCCTGTCCCTCACGCCACTCGACGGTCAGGCCCTTCCCGCCGCCCCCGCACCCACCGCGCCCGCCGCACGTATCTCGCAGATCGGCCAGGAATACGAGCCGCTGGTGACTCCTATCCGCACCGGCTCGCCGATCGAGTTTCCCAATCTCGATACCGTCCAGCATCACATCTACTCCGTCTCCAAACCGAAGCGCTTCGAGATTCCGCTCTACGATCGCGGCCGCACCGAAATCGTAGTCTTTGAAAATCCGGGCGTCGTCACCCTTGGCTGCAACATCCACGACTGGATGCTCGCCTACGTCGTGGTGCTCGACACGCCTTGGTTTGCCAAAAGCTCCACCGAGGGCCGCGCCGCTCTCGCTAACCTGCCCGCCGGACGCTACCGCCTCGACCTCTGGCACCCTCGTCTGGCCAAGCCGATCACCCGCGAAATCACGCTCGCCGCCGCACCCGCAGCCGCGCCCGAAGAGTTCACCGTCACCCTCCGACCCGACCGCCGCCTGCGCCGCGCTCCGGCACCGGGGGCAGGTTCCGGTTATTGAGCGCCGCCGCCCTCGCATGATCCGCTTTCGCCGCTTCGGCACCCGCCTGCTTTGTTTTGTGGTCGGGCTGCTTTCGATCGCGCAGCTCGCCACGCTTTTTTTCGTGGCGCGGGAAAGCCGGCGCAACGCCCTCACCGCCATCGAGACGAGGCTCGATCAAGGCGCGCGACAGTTCGAGGCCGTCGCCCGCGACCGACAGGCCGCGTTGATCACCGCCGCACGCTTGATGACCGGCGATTACGCGCTGTTGCAGCTCTTCCGCGTGCCAGAGTTCAGCCCGGCCACGGCCCGGTCGGCTTTGCTCTCCTACAAGGATCGCATCCAGGCGCCCGAGGTCGTCCTGCTGGATGCCGAAGGCGCGCTCCTCGCCGATGTCCGCGCCTCGGTTGCGCCGCGTCCCCTCGAGCCGTTCCTCGCCCTGCGCGCCGTCGCCGAGGCGGCGGATGATGCTGAGGCCTCAGGCTGGGCCCGGCTGGACGATGACTCGCTCCACCAACTCGTGATGGTTCCCCTCTTCGGACCGGGCCGCGAAATCATCGCGTGGGTGGGCATCGGCTTCCCGACTGACCGCGCCACCGCCGAGTCGCTCAAGGCCACCTCTAATCTGGAGGTGTCATTCGTCACCGGCGATGCCACCTTGCCGCGCGTAATCGCTTCCACGCTTGATCGCGAACGCGCAACCGACCTCGCGCGCGCCGCGTTTGCAGCGCCCGACGCCGCCCGGCTCACGCGCGACGGCGAGCACTACATCACTTCCCTTCGCCGGCTCGAAACCGCCGGCGGCGGCAACGCATGGGTCGTGCTGCAACGATCCCTCGACGCCGAGCTCGCCCCCGCCCGCGCGCTGCAAAATCGCCTCGTGCTCATCAGCCTCGCCGGCCTTGCCGCCGCCAGTCTCGCCGCGCTCCTGCTCGCCCGCTCTTTCAGCGGTCCGGTGCGTGCGCTCGCCGCCCACACGCGGGTGATCGCTGGCGGCGACTACTCGACCCGGCTCGATCTGCGCCGCCGCGACGAACTCGGCGATCTCGCCACCGCCTTCAACTCCATGAGCACCGGCCTCGCCGAGCGCGACCGCGTGCGCGACCTGCTTGATAAAAACGTGTCTCCCGAGGTCGCAACCCGCCTGCTGCGCGATGGCGCGGCGCTCGGCGGCGAGGAACGCGAGGTCACCATCCTCTTCGCCGACCTGCGCGGGTTTACGACCTTGAGCGAAGGCCTGCCGCCGCGCGAATTGATCACCTTGCTGAACCGTTTCCTCGACCGCATGAGTGCGCGCATCGAGGCCGAGGGCGGTATCATTGATAAATTTATCGGCGACGAAATCATGGCGCTCTTCGGCGCGCCTGTGGCCCAGCCGGACTCGGCCGACCGGGCGGTGCGCGCCGCGCTCGGCATGAGAGCGGCGCTGGCGGAGTTGAACGCCGAGCTCGCCGCCGAGGGCCGCCCGCCGCTGGCCTTTGGCGTGGGCATCAACACCGCGCAAGTGGTGGCGGGCAACATCGGCTCCCACCGCCGTCTCAACTACTCCGTGATCGGCGACGGCGTGAACCTCGCCGCGCGCCTGCAGCCCCTGACCCGCCGCGCCGAGTTCGCAACCGATATCCTCATCAGCGGCGAAACCCGCGCCGCCCTGCGCGCGCCCTACGCCCTACGCGCCCTCGGCGAAACGACCGTCAAGGGCCGCGCCGCCGCCGTCACACTGCACGCGGTGGATGCGGCGAACTGAACCAAAGGGAAAGGAGGGTCCGATCCAGGCTGGCGCGAAGCGGCTCGGCCGACCAATTTCGCGGCCATGGCCTGGCGCATTGATGAACCCTTGATTCGTGGTGAAATTGATAACCGCGTCCGCGGTTTGGTTCGCGGCACGCTTTGGTTCGTGGGGCGGGCGGAACCCGTGATTCTGGAGCTCAAAGGCGACCCTTGGCGCGACCTGGCGGGCCACGTTCTGCGCTTCACCAATCCCGCACCCAGCCCAGCGGAGGCCGGAAAACTGGAGGGCTTTGTGTCGCGGCAGGTCGGCTCGGTCGGCGACATCACCGCCTCGCGCAAAGTGAAAGTGCCGGAGTGCACGATGGACGAGTTGATGGAGTTTTTTGAAGCGAAAAAACCCTTTCCCTGGCACTGGGGAAACAGCCTCTACCTCGAATGGCACAGCGAACGAAATGGCCGCGTCGTGATCGAAAGCGCGACCTATCAACTGGAGATCGTCGGCGAGGCGGCCTGGACGATGAACGCGCACGAGGAGACGGAGCAACGCGAAGCCAACGGGCAAGCCATGACCCAGTTCATGGAACGCCTGGAAGACGCCTTGGACGTCGCTGCGGACGATGAAGAAGACGACGATGATAATCCAACCACCAAGGCCGAGGCTGAGGCGGACGCTGAGCAGGCGCGCATGGATGTGCTGATCGACCGCGTGAACGCCCGGATGCTACGCGAACTGGAGGCCGGCGGGGAGCCGGACCTTGAACGCGTCATGGACGAGGAGCGCGCCCGACTGCGGCGCGAACGCGGCGAACCGGAGCCGACTCCGCCGACACCCGAGGAAGCGGCGGAGCAGGAAGCACGGGACGAGGAAATGAACGCGGCGGCCGAAGAGGCGCTGAAAGAGCTGGAGGCGGACTCGTGGGATGACGATGACGACGAGGATCGGGATCACCCGCTGGTCGCGCGTTGCTCGGCGTTGACCACCCGCCTGCTGCGCGAGACCGAGGAGCGCGGCTGGTTAAGCAACGCCGATCCGGAAGAGCACCCCCTGCGCGAAGTAGTGAACGGCGTGATGATCGCCGGGCCGAAACTGGCGGGCGCGTTGAACCGGTTGGACGACGAGGACTGGCCGCCCGAACCGCTCTACGCCGGAGACACGCTAGTGCGGCTCAAGAAAGCGCGCGGCCATCTCCGTGACGCGCTCGCCGGACTCTCCGACGCAGCCGAGCAAGGCCTCGCCTCGCCGACATGGCTCGCGGTCGTCCGCGCCGAGGTGGTCAAGATCGTCGCCGAAGTGGAAACGTTCATCGCCGAAGTCCGCGCCGTGCTAAAAGACGCGGAAGCCGGGGACAACGAGTAGCGCAGGTTTCCAACCTGCCGGGTTTGCTTTAGCCTTAAGACCGCAGGTCAGCGTTGTTCCAATCGGGCTCTTGTGAGGCGTTGTTTGAAATGCACGATTGTAACCACATGCAGCGTGGTTTCCGAAAACCGTAGATGATGCGATACGGTGATTCGTGAACCTCCTTCAGCGGCTTTTCGGGATACTCGTGAACGGCGTGTCCTTGAGTCGTCGATTTGGCGGCACGTTCCACGCGGTCAATGATGCGTGCGGTCATGCGAGCGGCATAAAATTCCGAGTCTTGCGCGATAAACCTTTCGATTGCCCTTAGCGAGCGCCGGGCCTCGGAAGACCAAACAATGTTCACGGCAGGGCGAATTCTTTGCGGATCGAAGCATGAGTGTGGACACGACCGGACTCGATGTCGGCCAGCCCTGCCTCGATTTTTTGACGCACATAGATGCAATACATCAGATCATTCCACGACGAGGAGTCGGGAAGGTCGCGGACAAGCTTAAGCGCTTCAGACTTCACGCCACGGGGCTTCGCTTTTGCTATCGGCATGACAGGAGGCTGGGCGGGGAGTTGCGCGATGGCAAGCGGAGGTGCCGGAACCGCGTGATTTTTGAAAACGAAGGAGGAGAGCGGGCGGGCGTGGGTTGGCTCACGCCTCACGCCAGAATGCGCTTGAGGCTGTCGAGGTCCATGACGGCGGCGAGGCTCTCTTCTTGGATCACGGCGTTGGCGAGGGCGGACTTTTCGCGTTGGAGGAGGCGGATCTTTTCCTCGACCGTGCCTTCGGCGAGCAGGCGGTAGGCGATCACGGGCTTGGTCTGGCCGATGCGGTGGATGCGGTCTATCGCCTGCGCCTCGGCGGCGGGATTCCACCAGGGGTCGTAGAGGATGGCGTAGCTGGCGGCGGTGAGGTTCAGGCCGAACCCGGCGGCTTTTAAGGAGAGCAGAAAAACCGTCTTGGTCGGGTCGCTTTGGAACGTATCCACTAAGTCAGCACGGTTCTCGGTCGCGCCGGTGAGCATCAGGTGCCCGATGCCGGCGGCGACGAGGCGCTCGCGGATGATTTTTAACATCTCCACGAACTGACTGAAGACGAGAACCTGATGGCCCTCCTCGGCGAGCTCCTCGACGCGCTCCATCAGGGCATCGAGCTTGGCACTGGGCATCTCCGCGTGGTCGGGGTCAATGAGCGCGGGGTGGCAGCAAATCTGGCGCAGGCGAAGCAGGCTCGCGAGCACGTGGAAACGCACGGCGTCGAGGGCGCTCTTGGTCTCGACGCCAAGGAGCTGGGCGCGGGCGCGCTTCAGTTCGGCGTCGTAGAGGGCGCGTTGTCCGCCTTCGAGTTCGACGATGATCTCGTCCTCGGTGCGCGGGGGCAGATCGGGCGCGGCCTGGGCCTTGGTGCGACGCAGGAGAAAATGCCGCACGCGGCGGTGCAAGCGGGCGAGGGCGGCCGGATCGGCTTCGTGGTATTGGCGGCGGAAACCGGGCTGGTCACCGAGCAGGCCGGGCTGGGCGAAGGCGAAGAGGCTCCAGAGATCGGCGAGGCGGTTTTCGATCGGCGTGCCGGTGAGCACGAGGCGGTGGCGGGTGCGCAAGGAACGCGCGGTGACGGCGACCTGGCTGCCGGGGTTTTTGATGAACTGGCCTTCGTCGAGGATGACGGCGTCCCATTGCTCGGCGCGGAACTGCGCGGCGTTGAGACGAAGCTGGGTGTAGTTGGCGACGAGGATACTCGGGCCGGAGGCATTGGCGGGAAGGGGAGCGGCGCCGGTGTCGGGCGTGTAAGCGCTGATGGCGAGCGAGGGGGCGAAGCGCGCGGCCTCGACCAACCAGCCGTGGGTGACGCTCTTCGGGCAGACGACGAGCGCACGGAAGCGCGGTGCACCGGCGGCGCGGGGTTGCGCAGCCAGATGCAGGAGCCATGCGAGGGTTTGCACGGTTTTGCCGAGGCCCATGTCGTCGGCGAGCACACCGCCGAAGCCTTGGGCGGAAAGGTGGGAAAGGAACTGGAAACCTTCGAGCTGGTAGGGGCGCAGCGTGGCCTTCAGATCGGCGGGGAGTTTGGCGGGCGGCAGGGCGGCGATGCGGGCGGCGCGATCTTGCAGGGCGTGGACAAGCAGGGTGTCGCGCGCGGCGAGGGCCTCGGCTTCGAGCGCGAGTTGCAGGACGTGGAGGCGATGTTTGGCAGGACGGCCGCCGGCGAGCACGTCGTCCACCCCTAGACCGAGGCGGTCGAGCGCGGCGGCGGAGGTGGCGTCGGTGGCGACTTGGGCGGCGACTTTGCGCCAGCCGTGGCGCGGAAGGTGCACCCACTTGCCGCGGGATTTTAAGAGCAACGCAATCTCTTCGGCGCTTAGAGTGGTGTCGGCTACGCGGAGGCCGACGGTGAGGTCAAACCAGTCGTGATTGGCCCCCGGCGCGGCGTCCACCGAGACGTCGAGCTCCGCTTCGAGCGGCGCACCGAGCAGGCTGGCGAGCTCGGGCGAGAGATCAATGTCGAGGGCGGCCGGCAGATTCGAGTGCCAGGCAAGAAACTCGTCGGGAAAGTTATCCGTGACCGTGCGCGTCCAAGACTCCGCCCAGCCATCCCAAATGAGACGAAAAGAGCCGAGGCGGGCGCACACGGCGCGGGCGTCGGCAAGGTCAAACTCGAGGGCGGGTTCACCGGGGAGGCGGGGCGGCGGAGCGGCGTTTTTCGCCCAGGCCCAGCCCGAGGCGCCACCGGTCCAGTGTTGTTCGCAGACGGGCTCCTCGGAGCGAGCGGCGAGTTGGAGGTGGAAGTCGCGCTCAAGGCCATCGGGTGCGGGGGCGAGCCAGCACTTGAGGTGGGGACGCAAGCTGATGAGACGGACCTGAGAAGCGAGGCCCTTGGGCAGGCGCAGGCCGGCGGCGCGCAGGCGCGGAAGAAGGCGGGAGTCTGAGAGCGCGGCGACCGGGAGCCTGGTGGACGGACCGGGGGGCGGACCGCGCCAGACACGGTCGTCAAAAAGGTAGAGCGGCTCGGGGCGGAGGGTGACTAGTTTGGCGGACTCGGCGACGCGGCCATCGGGTGCGACGAGACGGATGCTGAGCTGGGCGGAATCCGTCGGTGATTCGACCGCCTCGGGAACAAGCGGCGAGGGCTCGATCACGAGCGGTTCGCCGTCGGGCATGGCGAGCGCGGGGCGGGCGGCGGTGGTGCGGAGAACGCCTTCGACCACGCCTTTATCCAAAGCGCTGCGAGCGGTGAGTGTATTGGTTCCTAGGATACGAAACTCAGCGGCGAGGGCGGTGCCCAGGGCGGCCTCGGCAGGAGGGAGAGATTCGAAATCGGCGGGGCGGAGGGAGGATAGCGCGACGAGCCATTTCTGCGCGGGGGCCTTCCAGGGCTTGCCGGGGGCGGCGCGGGTTTCGAGGAACCAGCGGCCGGTGATTTCCAAGCGCACGCGGAGACCGGCGAGCCCGGCGAGCGGATCGGGGCGGGCGGCGGCCGCCTCCTCGGGGGAGGGTAGCGCCCGAAGCCAGCCGGAGAGTTCTGACTCGAGAGCGCGGGCCTGGACGGAGGCGGCGTCATTCGCGGGCAGGGCGGCGGCGAGGGAGGTGGCGGCGGCCTCGCCGGGATCGCGGCCGTCGCGCGAGCCGCCCTCGACATCGGCGATCCAGGCGAGCCCGGTGGCGTAGGCGTGTTTGCAATTCTCACCGACGGGACACGAACAACGGCAGGTCCAGGCGCCGCGAGTGTAGAAAAACGTGAGCCCCAGGACGGTCTCGTCTTTGACCTCGGCGTTGAAGTAGTGGTCGGCGGCGGAGCGGACCGAGAGGACGGCACCGGCCTGAAACAAGTCGCGCCCGCGCTGACGTGCGGCGGGCGTGAACTCGTCGAGGCGGAGACGGAGCGCAGCGACCGCCTCGGGCGTGCGAACGCTGCGCACGACGGGCGGACGGGAGCGGGAAGTGGCCATTACGCGGACTTAACACACCTGCTCTTCCAGAAGAGCAAAGAGTTCAGCCTCGGTGATGCGGCGTTGGGCCATGGAGTCGCGCTCGCGGAGGGTGAAGGTGTCGCCCTCTTTCTCGATGGTGTCGAAATCAATGGTGACGCACCACGGCGTGCCGATCTCGTCCTGGCGGCGGTAGCGTTTGCCGATGGCGCCACCCTCGTCGTAGAACACGGCGTAGCGACGCTGGAGCTTCTTGTGCAAGGCCTGGGCGCGGGCGACGAGCTGCTCCTTGTTCTTGAGGAGCGGGAGGATGGCGACCTTCACCGGCGCGATGCGCGGGCTGAGGCGGAGAACGGTGCGCGTCTCGGTGTTGCCCTTTTCGTCCGTGACCTGCTCCTCGGCATAGCCGGCGGTGAGCACGGCAAGGAAGATGCGGTCGAGGCCGACGGCGGGCTCGATGACGTGGGGGACGAATTTCTTCTTGGTCGCCTCGTCGAAGATGGTCTGCGGCACGCCCGACGCGGCGGCGTGCTGTCCGAGATCGTAATTGCCGCGGGCGGCGATGCCCCAGAGCTCCTGCACGCCGAAGGGGAACTTGAACATGATGTCGGTGGTGCCCTTGGAGTAGAACGCCAGCTTCTCCTTGAGGTGGTCGTATTCGGAGAGGTGCGTATCCGGAAGACCGATACTCTTGAGCCAGTCCTTGCACCAGTTGATCCAGTAACGATGCCACTTGGCCCAGTCGTCGTCCTCGTGGATGAAGAACTCCATCTCCATCTGCTCGAACTCGCGGGAGCGGAAGATGAAGTTGCGCGGGGTGATTTCGTTGCGGAAGGACTTTCCGGTCTGGGCGATGCCGAACGGGAGCTTGACGCGGCCGGTGTCCACGACGTTTTTGAAATCCACGAACATGCCCTGCGCGGTCTCGGGGCGCAGGTAGGCGACGGAGGACGCGTCGGTCATGGCGCCGACGTTCGTCTGGAACATCATGTTGAAGGCGCGGGGCGGCGTAAGGTCGGGGTTGCCGGTGGCGGGGGAGGGGATCTTGGTGATCTCGTCGGCCGTGGCCTCGGTGAAGTCGCGGGGCTGGACGGCGGCGAGGGTGCCGGTGATGGCCTTCTTGCGTTTAAAAAGTTCGGCGGCGGCTTGGAGCTCCTCGGTTGTTTTCTCGGATTCGAGGGCGGAGACGTAGCCGTGGGTGACGCCATCAATCACGATCGGGGCGAAGAAAAGCTGGTCGGCGCGGTAGCGGTTTTTGGAGACCTTGCAGTCCACGAGCGGATCGGAGAAACCGGCGACGTGGCCGGAGGCCTCCCAGACCTTGGGGTGCATGATGATGGACGTCTCGATGCCGACGACGTCGTCGCGGCGGCGGACCATGTCGGCCCACCAGCAGTCGCGGATGTTTTTCTTCAACTCGACGCCCATGGGGCCGTAGTCGAAGAAGCCGTTGAGGCCGCCGTAGATTTCGGAGGACTGGAAAACGAAGCCACGGCGTTTCGCGAGGGAAACGAGGGCTTCCATGAGGTTGGCGGGTTCGGGGGCGGCGGCGGGCGAGGACATAAACGGTCACGCTAGCGGAGGTGATGCGTCGCGGTCAATGGCGCGGACAGGGCAGACGTGAACAACGACAGGTGCACGCCGCTCAAGGCTTGGCCGGCGCGGCGGGGAGCACGGGAATGTGAACCTCGTAGCGCTTGAGGAAGCCGGGCATGAAAGGACTGTTCCAATAAACGGCGTAGGCTTCGCCATCGGCCACGAGATCGGGGCGGGCGGCGAGCCAGGCGAGGGCGGCGGTGCGGGCCTCGTCAAAATGGGTGCGCGAGTAGCCGCCTCTTCCACCATGGCTGACGACGAGGCGCTCCGGGCGGGTGAGCACAACGACGCCCTCGGGAATGGCTTTCGCGGGCGCAGATTCGGCGGGGGTCGGGGAGGAGGCGGGTAAGGTGCTGTCGGCAGTCGTTGGGAGATCGGCTTCGGCTTTGGCGCGTTCGGGGGTGGCGATCCAGAAATACATCGCGCTGGTGTCGCCCATGTGGGCTTCGACCGGGGTCGTCATGGCAATGTCTTTGCGCTGGATATAGCGGAAAAGCGGGCGGAAGAGGTCGCCGTTTTTCTTGAAATAATCGCCCTTGGCTTCGCTGCGCACCAACACGCCGGCGGGCAGGGTTTTGAGCTCGGTTACACCGGCGGGAGTGGCGGGAAATGCGGCGGACGCGGACATGGTGGTTAGGGGAACAAAGAAAAACGCGGCGAGGGCGAGAAGAGCAACCGGCAGGTTGCTGAAGCCGACGGTGAGCGCGCGGCTCGGACGGGCGGGGGAGTTGAGCATGTGCGAACACTACCCGATTCGCCTGAATACGCAAAGAACCGAAGCCAAGGCGGGCGGAGGTGGGCCAGACCGGTGGCGTTGGCAGGTTAGCTGCTAACCGGACGCCATGCCCAAACACCCCGCCGAACTCACGCTCATCCTCAGCGCGATGCCCTCCGAAATTCTGCTCATCCAGCGCCACCTCACCAAACCGGTCGCCGGCGTGCTCGCGGGGTTTCCTTACAAAACGGGTCTGCTGGGCGGCCGTCCGGTGGTGACAACGGTGACCGGCGTCGGGGTAACCAACGGTGCGATGGTGGCGGCGTTGTTTATCCACCATTTCAAGCCGTCCGAGGTCGTCGTTTCCGGCACCGGCTCGCGCCTGAATCCGCGTATCCGCACCGGCGATACAGTGATCTCGCTCCGCACCATCCACCATGCCGCGGGAAGTCTTACCGATGGGGGCATGGTTTATCGCAAGGTGCGCGGACCGCTGGCCGGCCAAATGACGCACTACCAATTCACGCCTGACCCGCGCCTGCTCAAAATCGCCAAGGCCGCCATTCCCGGCTACGTGGCCGAGCCGGTGACCGCCAACGGCGAAACCTACCGGCCCACCGTGCTCACCGGCGTGGTTTCGGCCAGCGACATGTTCGGGGTGAACGCCTCCAAGATCGCCGATCTGCGCGCCAAACTCGCGCCCGACATCATGGAGATGGAGAGCGCCGCCATCGCGCAGGTGTGCGGCCAGCTCAAGACGCCGCACATCGTCTTCCGCGCCGGGAGCAACCTCACCCAACCCGACCCCGGCGCGGCTTACCGGCTGCTTGGCCAAAAGGCCGCCCACGCCGCCGCGCGCTGGACAGTTTACTTCGCCGGCCAACTCGCGCTTGCCGCCACCGGCGCCGCAGCCTCCTCGGTTAAAAGGTCAGCCAAATGAAACTCTTCACCAAGGGCGACGGCGAGGGCTTCGTTGCGGCCTTCGTTAACAACGTTGTCCAACTGCTCATCCTTGCGCCGCTCTGCACCTACGTGCTCGGTTTTTCCCCCGAGCTGATCTACGGGAAAATTCTCCCCGGCGTCGCGATCTCTTTCGTCGTCGGCAACTTTTTCTACGCCTGGCAGGCGCTGCAACTCGCCAAACGCGAAAACCGCACCGATGTCTGCGCCCTTCCCTACGGCATCAGCACGCCGGCCATCTTTGCCCACGTTTTCCTGGTGATGCTGCCGGCCAAGCAACTCGCGATCGCCCACGGCATGGCCGACCCCGAGCGCTTTGCCTGGCACGCCGGCTTGGTCGCCTGCGCCCTCGGCGGGCTGGTGGAGTTTTCGCTCTCGTTCTGCGCGCCGTTCATCCGCCGGCACACGCCGCAGGCCGCTATGCTCGCCACGCTCGGCGGCGTCGGCGTGGGCCTGCTCGGGCTTTCGTTTTTCTTCCAACTCTTCGCCGCTCCACTGGTGGGGATCGTCACGCTGGTGCTGGTGTTTTTGGTGTTTTTCGGACGGGTAAAATTTCGCGGCGGCCTCCCGGCGACTCTCGTGATCCTCGCCATCGGCACCGGCTTGGCGTGGGCGACGGGCCTCGCGCCGGTCGGCGGCCCTGCCGCGCAACCGTTCGCGCATTTCGGATTTTATCCCACCATCCCGATGCCGGGCGAACTCTTCGCCGCGCTCACCGGCGGTCACCTCATCGCCTATCTTTCGGTGGTGATTCCGATCGGGCTCCTCGGTGTGCTCGCGTCGCTGCAAAACATCGAGTCGGCGGCGGCGGCGGGTGATAGTTATCCGGTGCGCTCGAGTCTCGTCGTGAGCGGTGTCGGCACGCTCGCCGCCGCGTTGTTTGGCTCACCGTTCCCGACTTCCATCTATATCGGGCACCCCGCTTGGAAAAAACTCGGCGCGCGCGCCGGTTACTCGTTTCTGAATGGCGTCGCCATCGCCGTGATTTGCACCAGCGGGCTCATGGCTACGCTCACCTGGCTCATTCCGGCGCAGGCGGGCGTCGCCATTATTCTCTGGATTGGCGTAATCATCACGGTGCAGGCCTTCGAGGTCACGCCGCCGCGCCATTATCCAGCGGTCGTCATCGGACTCTTCCCGGGCATCGCCGCTTGGGTGATGCTGGTCGTCAAGGGCTCGCTCGCCGCCGCCGGAGTCGGCGGTCCCAACGGCCCCGCCCTCGACGCGGCGCTTGTCTCCGCCGCCCATGCCGGCGGCGCGTTCATCGGAGGCGGTTTTGCGCTCGAACAGGGTTTCCTCTACGCCGCCA